>CAMNNR010000081.1 GCA_946545675.1 uncultured Thermoplasmata archaeon
CGAACTCCTATGCATACAGGTCCGATGAGGGTCTGCCCATGGAGCTCCGTGGTCCCAACTACCCCAACTACGCCATGAACGTCGGACACCTGTCCGGATACGCCGGTATCCCCAAGGCAGCCCACCTCGCTCGTGGAGACGCGTTCGTCGCATCCCCCATGATCAAGGTCGCCTTCTCCGACAAAGACCTCGTCTTCGACTTCGCCAACGTCACCAAAGAATTTGGACGCGGTGGCCTCAGGGAGTTCGTCCCCGCCGGAGAGAGGACTGCAGTCATCAAGGGATGAAAGCGTCATGGATAAGGGAGACATCGTCAAGTACACACCGACTTCGACGGTCGGAAAGGTCCTCGACATCAAGGAGCAGGACGGAAAGGTCTGGGTCAAACTGGACAAGACCAACCTGTACTACCTGATCGAGACCTTGGTCCCCGCCGATGCCAGTGAGTACAAGATCGTCTCCTTCAAGGAGAAGGAATCCAACTTCAAGGGCACGAACTCCGTCAAGGACCTCAACAAAATGGAAGAGGAAGTTGACGTCGGAGACATCACGCCCACTGGTGGAGGATGACCTTCTTCTGAACAGTCAGGAAACCTTTTACCCGCCCTCGGGCGGGGTTATTATATTCTGAATTTTTCTGAAGCGAACCCACATCTGGGTCTTATCAAAAAAATAAAAAAACAGTGGATCAGAGTTCGTCTTCTTCGTGGAGACGGATGAGGTTGTCGACACCAGCCATGGTCCTCACGTCGACTACACCGATTGCTGCGATGGTCTTGTTGTTCACCTCGAGAGGGGTGACGATGACCCTGATTCCCTTGTACGGTCCGGAGGTAGCGACGCGCCTGATGGTGGTACCGATCCTCAGGACCTCCTCGAGAACAGCTCCGGTGTAGGCATTGTCTACCACGGCACCGTTCTCGATGCGTATGCCCAGATCATCTTTGCTCTTGGCGCAAACGGGCAGTCCGCCAACGAGGTCGTGGACCATGAAAGACAGCGACACAAGGTCGATGTTGGGATTGGAATTCTGTACCGCTTCGGGCTCCTTGCGGGAGAGGTGCAGGCCTCCCAGGAGCTGGAGTCCTGCGGTAACCGCTCCTTCCTCTGCGGAGTTGTAGTCGTTTCCGGTTCCGATGATTATGGCATCGCCGTTGCTGAGATTGAAAAGGCCCCTTATCGCTCTGTCGGATTTCGCGTCGAGGGGATAATCGTTCCCGGGAAACATGAGAATACCGTTGGTGTACACGAGGGTAGTGGCACCCACTGCTCCGGATTTGATGGCGATATCTCTCTCCTCGCATCCGAATTTGACCATGTTGGCTGCCTTGGGGATCCTGACAGCGCAGTCCACCTTGCCGATGGTGAGTGCTCCGACCTCCAAAGGTGCGATGTCCATCTCAACAGTGTTCCAGACCCTCTTCCCGTCCATGGTGAGGGACACGCCGTTCTTACGGATCAGGATGTGTCCCGCTTCCTGGAGCATGGTGAGGATGGTCCTCGTACTGCCCTCTCCGATGCCGAGAAGAGTGGCGAGTTTCTTGCGTCCGATCGGAGATTCCTTGCTGAGACAATGGAATGTCTTCCACACATGGTATTCGCTGAATTTGGGGATCGGTCCTCCCATATGGGGGTGAGGTCTCTCGAACGGCATCGTTGGATATATCATTTATCCACGTATTTAACTTTTATACTTTGAGCGATGAAAATCATCCAACTGGATTGTCAGATTGTCGTAATTGTCGGATTAGGGGTTTTTTGCGGGATTATGCGGTCGGATCCGGTGGTTTTTTCCACCGTATAGCCAGAGCGAAAAAAAGTTGCTGAATGAAAACGGTCGATTGAACGGGGCGCGGAGTTTTACAGAACGACGGGGAATTTATTCGTCAATCGTCGTATAAAATGTATCAATTTTGAGTTTTTTACATTTTGTTGGATATGACGAAAACCGTGATCATTAACCCCTGTTTACGCTAACGAATGATACCTAAATCTGCGGATTGTATAGGTTACATCACTGTAGTACTACAATCCGCAGATTCAGGATTCAAAGGATTATTTGAATGTCAATGTGGACAGTTATGTAATCCAATTCCCTCAATATGTAATATATCTACATATATGCGCGGAGAGGATGGGATTCTGTGCCTTACGATCCGGACGATCCGGGCGGTTTCTCCCTGAGGAGCAGGAACCCGGAGACCAAGACCCTTCAGCTGGAATACTGGAACCGCAGGAGCAGGGGATATAACCTGACCACACTGATCGAACTGCATGATACCTTGGTATGCACGCAGCTGATCTCCGGTCTGCTCCCCAAAGGACGCAGATCCAAGGTCTGCGATATGGGTACTGCCTGCGGATACGCGGCCATAACCGCCGCCAAGATGGGGCATGAGGTGACCGCGGTCGACTATTCGGAGAGCATGATAGACCATGCCAAGTACACCGCCCGCCAGGAAAGGCTCGACATAAAATTCATCGTGGCTGACGTGGAGGAATTATCTTTCCCAGACGAATCCTTCGATCTGATAATAGCCAAGAGCATAATCTGGTGCCTGGAACAGCCGGTCAGGGCTATCGCAAACTGGATGAGGTTCCTGAAACCGGGAGGACACATACTCATCATCGACGGCAACTACTATCTGGGGCATTTCGAGAAGGACTATGCTGCGAAACTGCACCTGAATTCCATCACTGACAGCGAGAATAAGGGTCTCCACGGCAAGACCAACATGGACAATGTGGATTTCGAGGAACTGCACCGCCTGGCAAAGGATCTCCCCGCCTGTGCCATGAGGCGTCCCGGATGGGATGTTTCCGTCCTCCTGGGACTCGGTCTGGAGGATGTGAGGGTGCAGTCTACTGACAGGGATCCATATCAGACCGTCAGCACCGCGGGGTACATCAATCTCCCGGGTTCGTTTACAGTCACCGCCAGGAAACCCATCGCCTATGCTAAGTCGGTGAACCTCAGCTTCGCCTCCGTGAAATCGGATCTGGTGAAGATGGGCGATACGATAGACCATTCCGTCAGTCTGATGAAGGCCATCGGGGACAGGAACCGTCTGATGACAATCGTGGCCCTTGCGAACTGCGATATGAACGTCAAGATGATAGCCGAACTCCTCGGGATCTCCCCCGCTCTCGCCTCCCACAACCTGAAAGTGCTTACGGAATCCGGGCTGGTCTCTTCCCGCAGGAACGGGAAGGAGACCGTCTACAGCCTCTCCGACCGCGACCGGATAATTGGATTCTTTAACCGTTTGGTATGACCTGTGGAAAATGTTGATATCGTCAACATAAGTTGGATGAATATGTCAATTCGCTGTTTTTCATTCAAATAATTGTTTGAACGAAATCGACCGATACGATTAATCTTAAATATGAAATTACATAAAAGTACGACATGGATTAATCGTCCATTGATAGCATGAATTCAAAGATAATTGCAATAATTGCGGTAGTTATAATCGCTGCAGCAGGAGTCGGCGGGGCCGTCGTCCTCATGGGCGGCAACAGCGGCAGTACTTCCTCCACTGCCTCCCACGATTTCACCTCGTATCACGGAGCCGCATCCTACGCGGGCAAGACCGTGACCGTCTTCGGCAACGCGGACGGCGACCAGGACTTCGATCTCGACGACGTCAACATCGTCACCAAGCTCGCTGAGTTTCAGGTCACCCTCGACGAGAAGAACGCTGCCCTGAGCACCGCCAAGAAGGGAACCGACCAGGCAGCCATCGATTCGGCCCAGACTGCTTACGACGAAGCCAAGAAGGCTCTCTCCGACTACGAAAAGGAAAAGAACGTCAAATACTACGACACTGCCAAGCAGTACAAGGGCACCACCAAGAGCCTCAGTCTCGCGGATGCCAACTGCGATGGCAAATACAACAGCCTCGATGTTGCTCTCGTCAGCCAGATCGTCGATATCCAGGACAAGATCAACACCCAGTACCCCGACGGAATCACCGAATCCGTCACCCTCGACAAACTCAAGACCGACTGCGGCGTCGAACCCATCACCGTGTTCTACTACGATGTAGATTCCGTCATGACCCAGATCAAATACCCCCTCACCGGCGACATGGCCATCGGATACAAGTCCAACTATGAGGCGGTCATGATCTGCAAGGCACAGGCCAGGTGCACCTACGCCTGCAACCAGGTCTCCGATTCTTCCTCCTCCTACTACAGCTGGTACCACGAGGACTTCAAGAACGCACAGGGAATCGGAAGCAGGTTCACCCCCGACTACGAGGTCTTCCTCAAATCCGGAAACACCGCCCCCCAGTTCTTCCTCACCGGAACCCGCGCATGGTTCGACGATAACATGGAGACCACCCTCGCACCCCAGAACGTCACCGTCCTGAGGCTCCCCTTCTGGGAGGACAACGTATGTCTCTCCTCCGTCGCCACCCTGGGATTCCTGATCGGATGCCAGGTAAACAGCAATGAATATATCAACATCGCAGCCGGCGTACTCGAGAAGATCGAGGCGTTCGTCAAGGACATCGACTACAAGGACAGGCCCTTCGTCTTCCAGTCCTACAACGCAAGCAGCATTTCCACCATGCACAACGGTATGCACGAGATGGTCTACGCCGCAGGCGGATGCACCCCCTGGGATTACGGTTATTCCAACGGCAGCATCGATGCCGAGGCCGTCATGAACATGAACGCGGACTGGATCGGACTCGACCAGTACTTCGGATTCCTGGAGACCTACGACACCGACGCCGAAAAGACCTTCGAAAAGATCGTCACCCAGCTCAAGGACACCAACCTGAAGTACATCCAGGCCATCAACCACACCCAGGCCTACAAGGACGGTAAGGTCGTGTTCTTCAACCAGGGTACCTACATGGGTCCCGCATCCTACGTGACCATCGCATACCTCTTCAACAAGATCTATGCAGACCACGCAGGATTCGTCGCCTTCGACGTAGACGCACTGTTCAGCGAGTATCTGGCTAAGTACCACCCCAGCCTGACCATCGATGAGTTCGTCTATGACGGAGTGAACATGCAGTACTACGACCTGGCGGACTACAAGAAGGTAGCCGCCTGAAACCATTGGGGCTCCGGCCCCAAACCCTTTCTCAAGTGATTACATGGAACTGATCGACGAGATCGCCGAGTACTGGGATATGCGCAGCCCGGACTTCTCCGATGCCATTAGGGACGAGAAAGACAACGGCTCCGCGGCCAGGGTGGACGAGATCATCAGCGTGTTGGGGATCGGCAGAGGGAGACGCGTGCTGGACATCGGCTGCGGACCCGGATACTTCGAACTCATGCTCTACGGAAGGACCGGGGCCCGTATCACGGGCATCGATTACTCCCAGGGGATGATCGACCGTGCCTCGGAGAATGCCGAGAGATACGGTATCGACGCTGAGTTCCGCCGCATGGACGCCCAGGCCCTGGATTTCGGGGACGGATGCTTCGATGCGGTGATCTCCCGCAACGTGTTCTGGTCCCTGACCGAACCCGAGAAGGCGTATTCCGAGATCTTCCGCGTCCTGAAGGACGGGGGGATGGGATACGTCGAGGACGGGAACTTCTACCTCAGCTTATACGACAGCGACTACCGCCTCCCCGAAGGACTCGGATGGAGACGCAGAGCAGAAGGAGTCGGATCCCACGACCGCTTCAACAAGAGCAACGTGGATTTCGGCATCATCGAGAACCTGGCGAGGGATCTTCCCCTGAGCAGGTGCCGCCGCCCCTGCTGGGACATGGAGGTCCTCTCTCGCATGCTCTGCTCCGATGTCTCCATGAGGCTCCGCAGGCTCCCGTTCGGGAAGAGGCCCGTCAGCGGTTTCCGCATCAGTTTCACCAAGGAGGCTGCGAACGATGACTGAATTCGATTCGGAACAGATGGCCCGCAGTTACGAGCACTACATCTGGCGTAAATTACTGTTCATCCTCCTCTGTGTCGTGGCGATGCTGCTCGTGATCGGATACGCGGTCACCATCGGTTCCTCCAACCTGTCCGCCCTCGACGTGTACAGGAACATCTACTACCACTTCTTCGACACCGGCAAGGTCAATGATGACATCGACTGGATGATTTTCACCCTCCGTCTCCCCCGCATCATGACCGGGATGGTGGCGGGAATGTCCCTCGGCGTGGCCGG
>CAMNNR010000082.1 GCA_946545675.1 uncultured Thermoplasmata archaeon
CCCTCCTCCTTCCGCTGCCCCATGGGTCTCGGCGGAGAGGCCGGTACCAAGGCCTGCATTAACTACCTCGAACGTCTCTTGAGGGACCCCGAGAGCGGAGTCACCAAGCCCGCAGCGATAATCCTCGAACCCATCCAGGGAGAGGGAGGAGTCATCCCCGCCCCCGTCGAGTTCCTCCAGGCCGTCCGTAAGCTCACCAAGGAGCTCGACATCCCCATGATCTGCGACGAGATCCAGTGCGGTGTGGGACGTACCGGAAAGATGTTCGCATTCGAACATGCGGGAATCATCCCTGATGTGATCCTCATCTCCAAAGCGGTCGGCGGATCCCAGCCCATGGCTGTCGTCGTCTACGACGAGAAGCTGGACGCATGGGGCCCCGGTGCACACGCCGGAACCTTCCGCGGAAACCAGCTGGCCATGGTCGCCGGTGCCATCCTTCTCAAGAAGGTCAGCAAACCTGAGTTCCTCGCAGAGGTCACCCGTAAGGGTAACATCATGATGGAGCGCCTCCAGAAACTCCAGAAAGAGGTATCCATCATCGGGGAGGTCCGCGGAAAGGGCCTCATGCTCGGTATCGAATTCGTCAACCCCAAGGGTCCCAAGGACCTCATGGGCAACTACCTCCCCGGAGGAGAGATCGCGGCACGCGTGCAGCGTCTCTGCTTCGAGAACGGCCTCATCATGGAGAAAGGTGGTCGCAACGGCTGCGTCATGAGGTGCCTCTGTGCTCTGAACATCCCCGATGATGTCATCGACAAGGCGATGACCATCTTCGAAAAGGTGGTCAGAGAGGTAGATTCGGATGCCTGAGACACCCGTTCTCCTTTCGGAACAGGAAGCAGTACAGGAAAAATTCAAGGAGATGATCAGGGAGACCCTCGAATCGGTCTTCCGGTCATTCTCCGACGGCAGTGCGTTCTCCGGAATCAATCCTTACGAGCTGAGGGAGAAGATCTGCAATCTCGGATTCCTTCCCCAGGAGGGCAAAGGTTTCGACAGGGTGCTGGAGGAGACCGAGAAGGTGATCCTTCCCCACATGCTCCGCACCTGGTCCACCAATTACATGCCCCACCTGCATTCGCCGGTCCTCACCGAGACCATCTGCTCCGAACTGATCATCGCCTGTTTCAACGACAGTCTCGACAGCTGGGACCAGGGTCCCGCCGCCACCGAGCTCGAAGAGAGCATGGTGCACGGTCTGGCAGATCTTTTCGGTTTCCCCGCAGACAAAGCCGACGGGAGTTTCACCTCCGGCGGTTCCCAGTCCAACATCTCCGCCATCATTGCAGCCCGCGACTGGTACTGTGCCAGGAGGTTCAACCGCGACGTCAAGAAAGAGGGTCTGCCCCCGGAGTATTCCAAGCTCCGTCTGTACACATCCGAGATCTCCCACTTCTCCATGGACAAGGCCTGCCACATCCTCGGGATGGGGTACAACGCGGTCCGCAAGATACCCGTGGACTCCAAATGCAGGATTGATGTCGACGCATTCAAGAAGATGGTGGAGGACGACGTCGCCGCGGGACTGTATCCGTTCTGTGCGGTGGCTACCTTCGGTACCACCGATTTCGGTTCCATAGACGACGCGAGAAGCATGAGGGAGGTCTGCGACAAGTACGGCATGCACCTGCATGCGGATGCCGCCTACGGTTCCGGACTCATAATGAGCCAGAAGTACAAGGAGAGGATATCTGCAATCTCGCTCTGCGACTCGCTCACGGCGGATTTCCATAAGATGTTCCTGCTCCCAATCTCCTGTTCCGCCATCCTCGTCAAGGATGCCGAGCTGCTGAAGTGTTTCGAGCTCCATGCCGATTACCTCAACCGTGAGGAGGACGAAGAGGACGGATACATCAACCTCGTAGGGAAGTCCATGCAGACCACTCGCCGTTTCGATGCATTGAAGGTCTTCATGGCATTCCAGACCAGAGGTGTGGACGGCTACGGGAAGATCATCGACAAAGCGGTTGGCAACGCATCCTATTTCTACGACAGGATCGCAGCCGACCCCGAATTCCTGGCTCCCGTGGAACCGGAGCTCTCATCCGTCGTTTTCGCGCTGAAGTCCGGGGACGAGGTCAACAAGAAGGTCAGGCGCCAGCTGCTCAGCGAGGGAACCGTCATCGGACAGACCGTCATGGATGGCCGTGTCATGCTGAAGTTCACCCTCCTGAATCCCAACCTCGAGCCTGCGAAGATCGATGAGATCATCGTAAGGATCAAGGAACTGGGTACACAGTTCGCGTAATCGAATCAATTTACGCCGTGGGATCCACGGCGATCCTTTTCCCAATAGCATATCTCAGTATACTGCTCCACGAAGCGAAGGCAAAGGGTGTTAAACCCGATCTCTTATGTCCGAACGATATCATGGAGATTCCCGATCATATCGAAGTCCGCGGAGCCAAGATCCACAACCTGAAGAACCTGGATGTGGACATACCGCTGAACAAGATTGTCGGTATCGCGGGGATCTCCGGTTCTGGAAAGTCCTCGCTCGCCCTCGGGACACTTTACGCCGAAGGTTCCAGGAGGTATCTCGAAGCCCTTTCCACCTATACGCGCCGCCGTATGACCCAGGCATCCAAATCCGATGTGGAGGACGTACGTTATGTGCCTGCTGCGCTGGCACTCCATCAGCGCCCTGGGGTCCCCGGGATAAGAAGCACCTTCGGCACATCCACCGAATTGCTGAACAGTGTGAGGCTGATGTTCTCCAGGCTCGCCAATCACAGATGCCCCAACGGCCATTACCTGGAGCCGAGCATAGATTTCGCGGCCATGATCGACATCAAATGCCCTGTCTGCGGTGCCACGGTCACCCCTCCCAGTGCGGAGGAACTGGCATTCAACAGCACCGGCGCCTGCAGGAAATGCAACGGTACAGGAGTCGTCCACGAAGTCGACGAATCCACACTGGTCGACGAAGACAAGACCATCGACGAGGGCGCCGTGCTCCCTTGGCAGACTTTGATGTGGTCGCTCATGAAGGACATAGCCAGGGATATGGGCGTACGTACCGATGTCCCATTCCGGGAACTGACGGAAAAGGAGAGGGAGATAGTGTTCCATGGTGCCGCCGAGAAGAAGCACCTCCTATACTACAACGAGAAATCCGGCAACGCCGGCGAGATGGATTTCACTTACTACAATGCGGTCTACACCGTCGAGAACGCCCTTGCCAAGGTAAAGGATGAGAAGGGGATGAAGAGGGTGGAGAGGTTCCTGAAGATCGGTACCTGTCCATGCTGCAAAGGAACCAGATTGTCATAGGAAGCACGTGCGCCGCTGCTTAGGGGGATATCCCTCGACAAAGTATGCCAGATGACCCTTACCGAATTGGTGGATTGGGTGAAGGGCGTGCCCGATTCGCTTCCTCCCGAGATGAAACAGATGGCTATCAACATATGCGAATCCTTCCACGATACCGCACGTCGCCTTCTGGATCTGGGGTTGGGATATCTCACGCTCGACCGTCCCGCATCCACCCTGTCGACGGGGGAGAGGCAGCGCACCCAGTTGGCGAGATCGGTCCGTAACCGTACCACGGGTGTTCTCTACGTACTCGATGAGCCGTCCATCGGACTCCATCCGTCGAACATAGAGGGTCTCATCGGAGTGATGGACGATCTCGTCTCCGACGGGAATTCCATAGTCCTCGTGGACCATGACACACAAGTGCTGGCACATTCCGATTGGATGGTAGAGTTGGGCCCCGGCGCAGGTGCTGACGGAGGGAGGATAATCGCACAGGGGACTGTGGCGGACCTTTGCTCCGACCCCGTTTCCCGCATCGGTCCGTTCCTCAAGGGAGGGAACCCCGGATTGCGTCCGAGGACCCCTAAAGAAGCATTGTTCGACCTCGGTACCATCACCATGAAGACCTCCCAGATCCACACCGTGAAACCCCTTGACGTGAAGATTCCCAGGGGGCGCTTCACCGTGGTGACAGGCATGTCCGGCAGCGGTAAGACCACCATGGTCCTCGACAGTCTGATTCCCGCTCTGGAATCCAAGATCAAAGGGAAACCCCTGCCTGCGCACGTTGTCTCTGTTGAAGCCGAGGGGATAAACCAGGTGAAACTCATCGATGCCTCCCCCATCGGTATCAATGTCCGTTCGACCGTGGCCACCTACGCAAACGTCCACGATGAGCTCCGCAAGGTGTTCGCCAGGACCGCGGCCGCCAGGGGGACTGGGGCGAAAGCAGGTGATTTCTCCTACAACACCGGTTCCCTCAGGTGCCCGACCTGCGACGGTACCGGTTCGATAAGTCTCGATGTCCAGTTCCTTCCCGATGTCGACATACCCTGTCCCGATTGCAACGGTTCCCGTTACTGCTCCTCCGCATACAGGATCCGCCGCAGCAGGAAGGACGGTACGGAGTTCAGTCTTCCGCAGATCATGGAGATGAGCATCGACGAGGCTCTGGAAGCATGCGGCGACCTGTCCCTGGTGAAAAACAGGTTGGCCGTCCTGCATGACGTGGGCTTGGGGTACCTGACCCTGGGCGAGGCCACACCCGGACTCTCCGGGGGAGAGGCGCAGCGCCTCAAACTGGCCAGTGAGATGAGCCGCGGGCAGTCGGATGCGGTATTCGTCTTCGACGAACCGACCATCGGCCTGCATCCTCTGGATGTCAAGGTACTCATGGGAATCTTCCAGCATCTTGTCGAATTGGGTGCTACCGTCATCGTCATCGAGCATGATCTGGATGTGATTCGCAGCGCAGATTACATCATCGATCTCGGGCCCCGTGGCGGAGACGAAGGCGGAAGAATCACAGTCGCCGGGACTCCGGAGGACGTGAAGGCCTGCAGCGAGAGTGTTACCGGACGCTATCTCTGATTGTGCAGATTCGTATCCCTTAAGGAGTCCGGAAAGGGGGCATGCCCTTTGTTTACCTTAGATATCGTAGGTAAACTTTCATGTATGCCCTCAACAAGCTCATCGTACCTTCCGAAGGCCGTGTGACACTCGGAGGACGCGATGTTCAGAATATGGATTTCAAGGAGATCGCCAAGATCGTGGCTTATGTGCCTCAGAAGTCCGACGAGACCTTCTCGATGTCCGTCCTGGATACGGTTCTGATGGGCAGGTACCCAATATCGGGATTCACCACCACCAAAGAGGACGTCCACATCGCGGCCAAGTGCCTGAAGGTCCTGGGCATCACCGATCTGGCTATGCGGAGGCTCAACGAGTTGTCCGCAGGGCAGCATCAGAAGGTCATGATCGCCAGAGGTCTGGCACAGAATCCCCAGATTCTGCTGCTTGACGAACCGACCTCGAACCTGGATGTTTATCACCGACTCCATGTGATGAAGATGCTCCGCGATATAGCGCATAAGAAAGGCATCATCGTGCTGGTGATCTGCCACGATCTTAACATAGCCTCCAGGTTCTCGGATCGTCTGATACTATTCTCCAAAGGCGAGGTGTGCGGGGACGGGCGCCTTCCGAAGTCCTGACCTCCGAGAACATCAAGGAAGTATACGGCGTCGATGCCGATGTCAATATGGTCGACGGCCGCCCGTACGCAGTATACCATGCTAAGGAGAAAGAATGGGATTTAGATTGGTAATCTTCTATATTATAATAAGAAAACAGAGCCACTAACAAGGTATAAATAAGACACCTATGTACAGGGGTTCACTTCGATTCGGTCGCCGTGAAAGGCGGCTGGAAGAGGAGCGGAACCCCGCTTTGAAAGGTATTATATACCTCTCAGGAATGGGGTGTTTCAGTCGATTCAACCGTCGGGCCTTTAAGGGGTTCCGATGACACTGATTCGCCCGACCCAGAAGTCTGAAACATCTGGTTCGGAAGGTTAATATACTTCCCCAAAATACTGGGGTAGTACCGAAGACACAGACCGATAAGGTTTGGTGGCTTCAAAATATGGAGAGCCAAGATCCCCGCCGGAGACCATCCGGATAACGTGTACTCTTGTG
>CAMNNR010000083.1 GCA_946545675.1 uncultured Thermoplasmata archaeon
AGAGTATTAAAGACCTACATCGATACCGCCTGCATGCCCAGCATCGCAATCATCGGCGGAACCGGAATCTACAACCCTGACACCTTCGAAACCATCAGGGAGGAATTCCCCGACACGCCCTACGGAAAACCATCTGACCCCATACTCATCGGCAAGATCAACGGAGTGGAGATCGCCTTCCTCTTCAGACACGGCAAATCCCACCAGCACCCCCCGTCCTCCGTCCCCTACAGGGCAAACATGTACGCCCTCTGGAAACTCGGAGTGAAGTATGTCATCTCTGCCTGCGCTGTCGGCTCCCTCCAGGAGCAGTTCGCCCCCGGCGACCTCGTCATCGCGGACCAGTTCATCGACATGACAAAGAAGAGGGACTACACCTACTTCATGGACAAGACCGTCCACATCTCCATGCCCGACCCCTGCTGCCCCTACCTCAACTCGATCTTCGCAGACGCTGCGAAGAAACTGGGGATCAAATATCATCTCGGCGGCACCTATGTGTGCATCGAAGGCCCCAGGTTCTCCACCAGGGCGGAATCCCACATGTTCAGGCAGTTCGGAGACATCGTCGGTATGACCATGGTCCCCGAGTGCCAGCTCGCCAGGGAACTGGGTATGTGCTACTGCTCCCTCGCCACCATCACCGACTACGACTGCTGGAAGGACGAGGACGTCACCATCGAGATGGTCATGAAGACCATGTCCGAGTGCCTCGACAAGGTCCTCAGGCTCCTGGAGACTGGTCTCCCCGAGATCGAGGACAAGGAGTGCGTCTGCAAGCAGGGCGCGCTCGGATGCGGATCGCTCGACGCAATCCAGTAAAACAAACACAAGCGGAGAAATCCGCTGTTTTCACATTTTAAACGGGGGCGAAAGCCCCCGGAATCAGTTTACTTCTTGGGAGGATAGTAGTCACCGCAGTAGGGACACTGTCCAATCTTTCCGACGTAGGTGAAGCTCGCACCGCAGTTGGGGCACTCCACAGCGTGCTCCTGGAGGTTGGGGTCCATGAGCTTGGAGAGAAGGACTTCCTGACCGGAAATCACGTATCCGGGAAGGTATCCGTTGTTGAGACACCATACGACCTTGTTCCTGGCCTCTGCATCGGAGCATCCGACGCTTCCGGCAAGGACGGAGAATGCGGTCCTCTCGCTCTGGAGGACTATCACAGCGACCCTGAGATTGACCCTCCTCTCGCTGTTCCTGAGCCAGATGAGCGGTACTCCGAACACCAGTGCCATGAATCCTATCACAAGTCCCGGGATCATCATGATATAATCACCGAGGACCGCCGCTTCGTACACCGCCCAAACGATGCACACTGCGAAAATAGCGAGGATGATGTACAGTGACAGCATCACCCTGTTGAGTTCTTTCTTTGCGTCTGCCATTTTCAGACCTCTTAGCGGGGTATTGTATTGGTTTTCTTTAATCTGTCGCACGCTCCTATTATTTTTAGTACCATCACCATCCCCTCTGTATGAGGATCGTCATCAGGGGCACCGTACAGGGCGTGGGCTTCCGTCCCGCAGTATACCGGACGGCAGTCTCCCTGGGACTCAGGGGAACAGTGTGCAACAACGGTTCCCATGTGACAATCGACGTTGATAACGGCGATGCCTTCCTCGGAAGATTCCTGCAGGAACTCCCCCCGCTGGCACATATCGATTCCATCGAAAAAACCGATTACACGGTACCTGATGACGTGACCGGTTTCTCCATCATCCAATCGGAAAAGGGATTGAAGGAAGGATTCTCCATCCCCACCGACACCGCCATCTGCGACCGCTGTATCGCAGACCTCCGCTCCAGCAGGAGGAAGGGGTATCCTTTCACCACCTGCACCGACTGCGGCCCCCGTTTCACTTTGCTGAGATCGCTTCCCTATGACAGAGCCAGCACATCCATGGACAGGTTCCTGGTGTGCCCCGTATGCAGCAAGGAATACTCCTCCCCGGAGGCCAGGAGATTCCACCACCAAACGGTATGCTGTGCCGATTGCGGACCGAGCTACTTCGCCCTCGACAAAGAGGGGGAGAGACTTCCCGGTGAGCCGATTTCTACCTTCGCCAATTTCCTCAGGGAAGGGAAGATCGGCATCGCGAAAAGCTGGGGCGGGATGCACATCTGCTGCCTCCTTTCGGAGACCCAGCACATGCGCGAATGGTACGGGAGGAAACAGAAACCGTTCGCCATCATGGTCAAGGACATGGATGCGGCAAGGAGATACGGGGAACCGACCGACGCTGAGGAAAGACAGCTTACCTCTCCCTTCCGCCCCATCGTCCTCGTGAAGAAGAGACAATCCGAACTCACCGAACTCATCTCTCCTGGTCTGGATAACATCGGCATGTTCCTTCCGTATACGGGAATGCACCACCTCCTCTTCGATATCCTCGGAGAGGACGCACTGATCATGACTTCCGCCAACGTTCCGGGCGAACCCATGATCCTCGACGACAGGGAGATCATGACTCTCGGCGCCGATGCATATCTCCTTCACGACCAGGAAATCGTCAACCGTGCTGACGACAGCGTGGTCAGACTCTACAACAACAATAAATTCTACATCAGGAAATCCCGCGGAGCGGTACCCTCCCACATCGATGTGCCGATCAAAGGTCATGCCGTGGCTGTCGGTGCCCAGGAGAACCTCGCAGGCACCGTGGCGGTGGACGGCCGCCTGTACCCCACCCAGCACATCGGTAACGGGGAAGGGATAGGTGTCCCGGAGTATCTCGAAAGTGCGGTACGTTTCCAGATGTCCCTCACCGGCTGCGAGCCACAGGTTGTTGCCGAGGATCTTCATCCGGCATACCTCAACAGGCGTTTCGCCTCCGCACTGTCAGAGGAGTACTCCGCAGACCTCATCGAGGTGCAGCACCATTGGGCCCACGTGGCCTCACTCATGGTGGACGGAGGTAACCTGGAACATATGACTGCTCTCGCCCTCGATGGTACCGGGCATGGTGACGACAAGCAGGCGTGGGGCGGTGAAGTGATGTCCTGCGATTACGACAAATACAAACGTCTGGCTCATTTGGAATACATCCCCCTTCTCGGCGGACAGAAGGCACTCACGGATCTGCGGAGACTGAGATTCGCGGTAGACAACATTAACGGTGACGGAAACCACACGAGCTTCACGGATTCCGAGGCCGCCATACTTGAGAAACTTATGCAGAAGAGCGTCCGCACCTCATCCTTCGGAAGACTGCTCGACACCCTCTCCTTCTGTCTCGGTATCTGTGAGACCCGCACCTACGACGGCGAACCGGCCATGAAACTGGAACCCCTTCTCGCCAAAGGAAGACTGGTGGATGGTTTCGAGACCACGACCGAAAACGGGATCATCAGGACTGCCCACCTGTTCTCCGATATCGACAAATATCGGAACAAAGCGGATGCTGCGTATTCGGTGGTCTACAACGTCCTCAAGGAGATGGTCGACTCCGCCGTCGACGATGCAGAAGCCAATGGAGACAAATACATCGGGATCACCGGCGGAGTATCGTACGACGTCCCCATCGTTAGAATGGCGGAAGAACTCGCGGGGAAACGCGGAATGTCGCTGGTCTGTCACAATTCTATACCCAACGGGGACGGTGGTATCTCCACCGGTCAGGCTGCCATAGCCCTCCGCAGGCTCTGATACACCCACATACCCAGATGGTCTGGGGTTATGCATGTTGACGTTGGATGTATATTCCGTTAAGGGTGTGTTTTATATCATTAGGGCAGCATACTATGAGGTAGGATGGATGCATAATGCATCCGCAGATTGAGTGAGACAGATGCCGAATACGCTGTTCGTGTTGCTTGACGGGATGGAGGATGACCCTAACCCCGAACTGGGTGGCAAGAAGCCCTACGAAGTGGCGAAGATGCCTTTCATTCGCAGCAAGGCACCCTACCTCTATCACACCACCGGCCGCGGATATACCCAGCTCTTCCTCAACGAGTTCTGGACCGGACACCCGCCCGATGTGGCGAGAGCGGCCATCGAAGCCTATGGGCTGAGCATGGATATGACCCATGGGAGAACGGCATTCCGCATGAGCCCCGCCTTTGTGAACGGAAGAACGGTGAAATGGGCGTACGGCATCGACGACCGCGCGGAGGAACTGGAGGAGTGCGTTAGGGAGAACATGTATCTCCTACAGGACCGCAACCCCCAGATCAAATTCTTCGTTCACGGGAGGTCCGTCATCACCATGGAATATCCCTTCGAGATACCGGAGGCTCCCCAGGCCCCGGTAGACGGCCCCTATGTCAGATTCCCGGGAGAACTCGGAGAACTCATAGAACAGGTCGCGGGGGAGCTCGACGGCCTCACCATATATCCTTGGGGAGTAGGTAAGGTCGGTACATCCTACCCTTCGTTCGACTGCGTGAAAAACCTGACTGCCATCTCCAACAGCCCCACCGCCTTAGGTATCGCAGCAATCATAGGGCATAAGATACAATTCATAGACAGATTGGACGACCGCCTTCCCGCGGCCCGCGAGGCCCTGAAACGCGGCAACGTCTTCCTCCACTTCGACGAAGTGGACGAATACAGCCACCAGAAAGACGCTAGGAAGAAGATCGCTGTCCTGGAGCACATAGACGAACTCATGTCGGAATACTTCAGCGACGTGGAGAACATCGTGTTCTTCGTTGACCACGGCACATCCTGCGTCACCGGGACCCATATCCTCATGGACGTCCCGTTCAGAACCAGTTTCAAAGCATTCGACGAGGAGAGAGTGGAACTCTCAACCCTCGTACCTACATTGATGGAGCGCACAAAATGACATTCGAACTACCTCCCTCGCTCAGCGTCCGCGGAGACGAGAAGATCGCGGAAGACATAATCTCGAGGATATGGGGGAAGAGGGGAGTGTTCACCTGTACCGTGGCGAACACCCTCACCTCCACCATCCCCGGCGTCTCGGAAGCCGGAGACACCCCCGAACTCACCCTCTACACCGGTCCCGCCGATGCGGAGTATCTGGTGATGGGGAAGGTTACCTGTATGAAGGGGATACCCATCAACCCGGGAGGAATCCCCACCCCTGCCACCCTGACCAAGGCGGCGTTGGAGCTCTCGAAGATGCCGTTGCTCATCGTCGACGGGGGATGCAAGGTCGTCCCCAACATCCCCTGCATCAAAGTAGGAGGGGAATGCGGGGACAAGGTCACCACGGGACACACCCTGAAGAACGTGAAGAAGAGCTTCGAATACGGGAAGATCCTCGGCGAACAGCTCGCAAGCACCTATGATTACGTGGTGGTGAGCGAGAGCTGCGCGGGAGGGACCACCACGGCACTTGCGGTGCTACTAGCCATGGGTGTCATCAGGGAGAACCTGGTCAGCAGCAGTTCCCCCAAGAACCCCAAGCAACTCAAATGGGACATCGTGATGGAGGGATTCAAGAACGCAGGTGTTCAGATCGGCGACCTCGCAGACGACCCTCTGAAGGCCATGGAACTCTTCGGCGACCCCATGATGCCCGTGAACGTCGGCATCGTCCTCGGAGCCGCGAAACACGTCCCCGTCATCTTCGGCGGGGGAACGCAGATGGCACCCCTCATCGCTGCCTCTGTGAAACTCGACCCATCCATAGTCGGCAACATCATGCAAGGTACCACCCGGTGGCTTCTCTCCGATCCCAACTCCAATATGGCGAAGATCATGGAGTGCATCTCCGACCGCATCCCCATGGTCTACATCAACATGGATTACTCCAAGAGCCCCTACGAAGGCCTGCAGGCC
>CAMNNR010000084.1 GCA_946545675.1 uncultured Thermoplasmata archaeon
GTCGGGACCGGCCACGAAGCTGTAGCCCCTGTCCAGGACGCTGTACGGGTTGAGGGCATCCAATCTGGCGGACAGGTTGCTCTCTCCGTGTTTCCTTGTGGTGATTATGTTCCTGATGGCCGGGTCCACCCTAGCGAACAACGCCGTGGATTCGGACCTCCTTCTAGATAGCGAAGCTTTCAGTGCGGGTTCGGGCCTCTTCTCCAGAGAAGCGAAGCGCGTACACATGGATGCGACCTTCTCTTTGACTGCGTGACTCGCCCTTGAAGATAGGTCGTCGACACGCATACCCAGATGTTCCACTTTCTCCTGTGCCCTCTTCGGCGAGAGCTTTGCGTCAGCGGTATTGAATCTGGCGCGCATATGCTCGGTGACCAGGGATAATGCCTTGTCGCATCTCGCCTTGTATTCCTCCAACTGCCGGTAAACCTCGACTTTGTCGCGGACCGCCAGCTGGGCGGCACCGGTGGGGGTGGGCGCACGCACATCGGCTGCGAAATCCGCCAATGTGAAGTCTGTCTCGTGACCCACCGAAGATATGATTGGCACTTTGGAGGCGACTATCGCTCTCACCACTGGTTCCTCGTTGAATGCCCACAGGTCTTCCAGGGATCCACCCCCGCGGCCCACGATGATCACGTCGACACCCACCTTGTTCAGCAATTCTATTCCGCTGACGATGGATTTGGCCGCCCCCTCTCCCTGGACCTGTGCGGGAGCCAGGAGGATATCCACGGGGAACAGCCTCTTGGTTGTGGTAAGGATATCATGGATGACCGCACCGGTAGGGGAGGTCACCACCCCGATGGTCTTGGGATACTCAGGAAGAGGCCTCTTGCGTTCGCTGCTGAACAGACCCTCCTCAGTGAGTTTCTTCTTGAGGGCTTCGTATTTCAGATACAGGTCGCCGATCCCCGACCTCTTCATGGACTCGACTATGAACTGGTAGGAACCCCTCTCCACGTACATGTCGAGATGACCGTATGCCTCGATCTTCAGGGAATCTGATGGATTGAAGTCTATACGGGACCTGGCACTCTTGAACATGACTGCCCTGATCTCGCTTCCATTGTCCTTGATGGTGAAATAACAGTGGCCGGAGGTGTACATCTTGAAGTTGGAGATCTCGCCGACGACCCAGATGTCCCTTGCCCATTCAGTGGTGCTGAAGAGCTCCTTCACACGGGAATTCAATTCTGTTACGGTCAGCCTCTCGGACATCTGAACGGTGAATGTTTTCCGTGTAGATAAGGGATAGCGTGTTATGACGGAACCGCCTAAATATCTCCAAGTTCATTCTTTCTCCAGAGGGAATCATATGGGACTCAGAGATTACCTGAAGAAGCACGAGGTCAAGGACGAAGAGGAGAAACGCTTCGGTCCCGATGGGGAGGAAGAGGAAGGCATCACTATCGATATCGGCAAGGCCTTCGGGGCGCTGAAGAACCTCAGGAAACGCAAATCCTGAATCAGAAAACGATTTTTACCATCTTGCGGTTTCCCGTCGCATGGACCGCGAGACCGCCGCAAAACTTGTCTCCGAAGATTGTCAGCAGTACCTCGACAACATCGTCGAGATGCTGAATGCACCCTATTTCGCAGAGAACGATATGGAAGCCGTGAGCATATCGAAGGAGTACGTGGAGGTCAGGAAGAAGATCAACCCCCGCGACATCAACAGCAACGGATTCTGGCACGGCGGGGTAATCTACGGCGTTATGGACCACACCTTCGCGATAATCTCCAACATAGAGGGACACGCAGTAGGTCAGAATTCCAACGTGAACTATTACCGCCCCGGCAGGGGTGATACTATCACGACGAAAGCGAAGTTCATCAACGTCTCCCACTCCCTCTACCACGTCTACGTAGAAGCGTTCGACGGCGAGAAGATGGTCGCATCAGGCATCTTCACATCCTTCAGACTGCAGGAAGTCCACAGGTGAGAATCGTCTGAAAACCGACCCATTGGTTTGATTTTTGGTCATATCCTAGACGGGGGTCTCCCGTCTAGACGAAGAACCTTTATTTATTAAGCCTATTCTCGGACCATCGCCTGGGTTCTTTACCATTCGTACCAGGTGCTAGGCCGCCCTAGATGTTCTCAAGTCATCTGTATGTCGGGGCGGCCGAACAACTTGTCGCTGTTTTCCGTGATGATAGACATCATCTCGGTTTTGCTCAAAAATAGATATAGCCATAGCCCTATGTGGCCCCTATGGCAATACTGGTCACCGGCGGGGAAGGCTACATCGGCTCCCACTGTGTAATAGCACTCCTCGATGCAGGATACGACGGCGTGGTCTTCGACAATGAATCTACAGGCTTCGCATCCACCGGCGATGCTCTGAAATCCATCAGGTCCAAAGGGAGACTGCAGGGAATCGTCAAGGGCGACCTGCTTGTGAGGGAGGACATCGACCGCGTGCTTGACCA
This sequence comes from uncultured Thermoplasmata archaeon, assembly GCA_946545675.1. GTDB lineage: Archaea > Thermoplasmatota > Thermoplasmata > Methanomassiliicoccales > Methanomethylophilaceae > Methanomethylophilus. The sequence goes on from CAMNNR010000084.1 coordinate 2,437, forward strand.
GTACGGCATCGATGCCGTGATCCATTTCGCGGCCTTCTCCCAGGTCGCCGAATCCATGTGCGACCCCGGCAAGTACTACAAGAACAACGTGACCGGGACCATGAATCTACTGGACTCCATGAGGGACCACGGCGTACTGAAAATCGTGTTCTCCTCCACCGCTGCCACCTACGGAGAACCTGAGTACGTTCCTATCGACGAGAAACATCCCCAGAATCCGATCAACCCCTACGGGAGGACCAAACTCGACATCGAATACATGATGAACGATTACGATTGGGCATACCTCCTGAAATCGGTGAGGCTGAGGTACTTCAACGTAGCAGGTGCGGATTCCAAAGGCAGGGTCGGGGAATGCCATGATCCGGAGACCCATCTCATCCCCAATATCCTGAAGTCCACCTTCGGCAGCGGAGAGCCGTTCCACATGTACGGCACTGACTACCCCACCCGCGATGGTACCTGCGTGAGGGACTATGTCAACGTCGAAGACCTTGCCGATGCCCACATCCTCGCCCTGAAATACCTTGAAAATGGCGGGAAGACCGATTATTTCAACCTCGGAACGAACGAAGGATCGACCGTCCGCGAGGTCTTCGATGTATGCGAGAAGGTGACCGGGAAGAAGATTCCGGTTTCGTTCGAAGGCAGGCGTCCCGGCGACCCTGCCACCCTCGTGGCGGACAACAGAAAAGCCAGGGAGGTCCTCGGATGGGCACCTTCCAGGACTCTGGAGGATTCGGTTAGGACCGCCTATGCATGGGAGTGTTCCCGCAGATAAACCTGTGTTTTTGCACAGATTTCTCCGTTTTAACCTGAGTTGAGACATCTTTTCGTCACACTTACTAAATAGACGTAGTGAAAATAACAAACGATTGTTAGGAGGAAAACAATGACAGCGATTAAAGAATTAACGATGGCTGCATCCGTCGGAAAAAACTTCGCCAACGTCTATGTCTCCGAAGCCTTCGAAGAGGTCGATCGTACCGTGGTCACCGTATTCTTCGAGAGCGGCGGAATCGAATACAAACATTTCACGTTCGTCCTCGGAAAGGGCAAGACCCGCGTGACCCTCACCGACCTCGGAGCCGGCAAATACAACTGCTATGCCATACAGTTCGGACCCGATGAGGAGAAGATCGAATCCAAGATCTCGTTCGAGATCAGCGAATTCGATAACGTCGACACCGGACTTGACCTCGAATCCATCAAGGATGCACTCGAGGACATCAAGAAAGTGCTCTGACAGAATTGAAAACCCTGGCCGGGAAACCGGCCATATCATTTTTTGTGTTACGTCTTAGAGATTATGACATTTTTATATCTAAACGGTAATCTCAGCGTCAGATGGCCCCTATATCTGCTACAGAGGTAACAGATGACGAGTACGTTCAGATGATGCTGTATCTTCCTGAAAAGGTCAGCAAATGCATCAATCTCCTCGCTGAAAACTACCTCGGTGAAACCAATATCAAAGTTTATTATATGCCATATCTGCTCAATCTCAAACTCCACGATGGTATGTCCCAGAAGGATCTCAAAACCAACATCTCCTGCGACAAATCCCGCATTTCCGTGGTCGTTCACGAACTCATAGACAACGGCTTCGTGTACAACGATGCCAAGGGTCGCAACAGTTCCCTCCACCTTACCGAGAAAGGCCACGACGCCTACACTGTAAGTAAGATGTTCTTCGGCATCGTGAAAAAAGAGCTCTTCGGTCTGAACACCTCGGAAGAGGTCAAGAAGAAAGACGTGGAGTTCAACAACCGCCTCGACGAACTCATCGAGAAGTATACCCAGTGATCATGCGAGCGAGGGCATCATAGCGATTACCGCTATGTACACCACGTATATCGCCAGCAGAAGCGCTCCCGACATCCTGTTTATCTCATTCCTGCGGTAGACCATGAGGTACATGACAGCGGACAGGAGGATCATCACGGGAAGGTGTATCATGAGGACGTTGCTGGCCACGGGAATGTCCACCAGCATCGCACCCGCTCCGAGGACCAATGTGGCATTGAACACGTTGCTTCCGACGATGTTACTGACCGCAAGGTCGCTCTCGCCCCTCTTGGCTGCCAAGGCGCAGATGCATATCTCAGGCAGCGAAGTTCCGATGGCGACGATTATGAGTCCCACCAGGAAGTCGGAGATTCCGATCATGTGGGCCAGTTCGGTGGCTCCGTCGACGAAGAAGGTGGCTCCGTAATAGAGGAGCACCAGTCCGACGGCTATCAAAATGATCAGGATGTAATACGGGGTATCGACGGTCTCCCCTTCTGCCTCAGCTGCGTACGCTTTCTGCCCTTCGGCATCGTTCACCTTGAGCTTGTACACCACGAGGACGAACATCACCAGAAGGATGCTGAGGACTATACCGAACACCCTGTTCACGGTACCGGTGGCGGCAAGTGCCAGAAGTAAGAACGCAGTGGCCATCATAGTGGAGATCTCCACCTTCATGGACTTGTAGACCGCTACGAGCGGGCAGATCATGGCTGCCACACCGATCGCCACACCGATGTTGACGATATTGCTGCCGATGACGTTTCCCAGGATAATTCCCGGAGTCTTGGTGCTGACTATGGAAGTGATGATCTCGGGTGCGGAGGAACCGAAGGCTATGACCGTCAGTCCGACGACAAAGGGCGCGATCCCCAGCCTCAATGCCAGTTTCTTGGATCCATCGACGAGCCAAGATGAGCCGAAATACAGCATCACGATACCTAAGGGGATTCCGAGAAGCACCCAATCCATGAAAGATTCATACAACCAATGGTAAAAAATTGTTTTGGGTGGGAGGTTCTATAACGAAGTGTGCGGGAATGTGAACGGATTCGGCTGATAACCCCCGACGCCCGCGTACCAATTGCTTTATCGGATAAGGACATCCACGCTCGTTAACATGCTGCTGAAAGCCCAATCCGTTTCCAAATCGTTCGGCCCCATGAAAGTGCTGGAGGACGTCAGTCTCCAGATCAACGAGGGAGACCGCATCGGATTGGTAGGGGCCAACGGTGCAGGGAAATCCACCTTCCTCAAGATCCTCCTCGGGGAGGAGAAAGAGGATACCGGGGAGATCACCCGCAGGACCGAGAAGATCGGATACATGCAGCAGTTCGTGGACATCCCCGAGGACATGACCGTCCGCCAGGTTCTGGAGGCCTCGTTCTCCTATGCGGAGCACATCAAGGTCCGCATGGCGGAGATCGACGACCTGTACAGCAGCGGAGGGGACATCGAC
>CAMNNR010000085.1 GCA_946545675.1 uncultured Thermoplasmata archaeon
GGGGATAAAGACGGCTGGTATATCCCCATGGTAAGTAGGATATTTCTTTACTGGCACATTCACTCCAATTCCTTTTTGAGGATGTTTACGACACTTTCCATCACACACAGGCGTGCCGCCTTCTTGTTGTTGCCCGGCACGGCCACCCACGGAGCCCATGGTGTGTTGGTGGATGAAATCATGTCATCGACGTACTCGTCGTAGGTGTCCCACTTCTCCCTGTTCCTCCAATCCTCATCAGTGAGCTTCCACTGCTTGAGGGGATCGTTCTTCCTGTCGTTGAACCTCTTGAGCTGTTCGTCCTTGTCGATGTCTATCCAGAATTTCAGGACTATGATGCCGTGCCCATAGACGATGTGTTCGAACCCGTTCAGCTCATCGGCGGAACGGCTGTATTCCTCCTTGGAGCAGAAACCCTCTATGGGTTCCACCATCATCCTGCCGTACCATGTGCGGTCGAATATTGTGATGTGTCCGGGATCCGGCAGATCACGGGCGAACCTCCACAGGTGGGTGTGGGCCTTGTCCTCAGCGGTGGGGGCCTTGATCCTCGCCACGCGATATCCGCGGGGGTTGAGTGCGTGGCAGACGTGCTTGATGGCCCCTCCCTTTCCGGCGGCATCCCATCCCTCGAATCCGAGGACGAGAGAACGGCCGCTCATGGCAAGCAGGATCTGCAGTCTCTCCAACTCGCTGCTGAGTTCATCCATGCGTTCCCCGTAGTTATCGGAATCCCCGTCGAGATCCAGTCCCTTGCGGGGATTGGGGTATTGCTTCCTGACCTTGGCCGGGGAGGTCTCTTCCCATCCCCCTTTGACGCACTGCTTGAGACGCTTCACGATCACCTCGGTCACGTCTTCGACGGTCTCCTGCACACTGCGGACATCGACGATGTCCCAGGGAGCACGCTTCGTATCCGTGGCTTTGACGATCGTAGGCATGATGGCCCTGAACTTCACGCGGTCGATGTGGTTGATGGAAAGGTAGGTGTTGTTGAAGATGGTCTGCGTGCTGTACTCCTTCACGCGTTCGCGGAAGTCCTCGTTGCTCATCCTGAACCCGATCTTGATGATGAACGTCCCGTTGTTGAGGAGGTACTCCTCGAATCCCCTGATGCCCCCGATCTGCTCCTCGAGGTCCCTGTCATCGCCGTTGCATTTGTCGACAGCGAGGGAGTACCAGGACCGGTCGTACAGCACGATGTCCCCCTTGCCGGGTGTGGCGTTCAGGATATCGGCGAATATGGCGCTGCTCTTCTTCGAGGCATCCATGTGGAAGTAACGGACGCCCATGGGCTCCAGGTTGCGGTCCAGCTCGTTTATCACCCTGCTGATCACCCTGCCGCTGCCGCCTTCGAAGAGTATGATCACAGGTATCTGTTTCGAGGCGATGTCTATCTGCACGGAGTTCAGTTCTTCATCGAGTTCATCGGGGATGAGCGAGCGCATAGTGGAGTTATGCCGATATTCGTTTTTGAAAGTTGGCTATCACTTGAGCTCCAGGATGAATGAAGTCAGATAGGTTGAAGAATCAAAGAATCGAGATTTTTACAAAGGCCCATCCCGCAAACATTGTATACGCAGGAAGGACATATAGGGACGATAAGATGGCACAGGATATCCTCAAGAAAGTAACAATCAAAGGATTCAAGTCCATCAAAGATTCCACGATTGATCTTTCCAACATCAACGTGTTGATTGGACCTAATGGATCCGGAAAGTCCAATTTCATTTCTGCACTCTATTTCCTCCAGAAGATACTGGAAAAGAATCTGGCTGAAACCGTAAGCAGGATAGGTCTTCCCGCTCTCCTCTACAACGGTCCCAAGATAACGAAAGAAATCTCTATGGAATTCACATTCGGCAACATCTCTTACGGTTTCGTACTAAAGCCCAATGATAATGGCGGACTGATCTTCTCCGATGAATATTACGGATGGGGCGGAGGAAAGTGGACTGTCAAGAGGAGTGTCCCCTTCGGAACGGAATCTGAATTCGAAAAAGGAGTCAACAACAAAATTGATGCGTATGTCAAACCCGTTCTGGCAGCCAAAAACTGGAGAGTATATCACTTCCATGATACATCTACCAACTCCAGTATGAAACAAGTCGGCAATATGGCTGACACAGTTTCTTTGCATCACGATGCGTCTAACCTAGCACCGTTCTTGTACTATCTCAAGCACAAATATCCTTTGGATTACCAGAACATAGTGAGTACCGTAAGATATATTGCCCCCCTTTTCGGCGATTTCGTTCTTGAACCGAACACCGAGAACGAAGAACTCATACGCTTAAGGTGGAAACAAGCTGGCTGTGATGAGGTATTCGGGGTGAATCAATTATCCGACGGTACATTAAGGTTCATCTGTCTTTCCGTGCTCCTCCTCCAACCTGCTAATCTGCAACCTTCGACAATAATCTTAGACGAACCCGAACTGGGCCTTCACCCTTCTGCAATCTCTATGCTCTCTGATCTTATTCGCAAAGCATCCCTGAAAAAGCAGATAATTGTCAGTACCCAGTCCACCGAACTTCTTGATCATTTCGACTCCGACAATGTAATAATTGCGGAAATCGACCAGTCTGGTTCCACCTACAGAAGACTGTCAAAAAAAGAATTGGACGATTGGCTGAACGAATACACGCTCAGTGACATCTGGAAGAAAAACATTATCGGTGGCCTCCCATGAGTAGAGTCTACATCATCTGCGAAGGGAAACAGAATCGGTATTTGTGGATAAACTGATAGCTCCATATCTCCAGAACTACGGGATATATTCGACATGTCTGCTTCTTAACAGTAGTGACAAAGTGGCAAGATCAGGATGGAGAAATCGTTCAGTTTTTAATTCTGGATGATATCTCCAGAAAACATGGGCAAGAAAGCAATCCTAGTCATCAGCTTCGGAACCAGCTACAACGAGAACAGGGAAGAGACCATCGTCCCCACCGAGAAAGCCATCGCAGCAGCCTTCCCCGACCGTGAACTCAGGCGTGCCTGGACCAGCAAGATGATCATCGCCAAGCTCAAGAAGAGGGACAACGAGCACATCGACTACATCGACGAGGCCATGGACAAACTCGTGTCGGAGGGATTCGATGATGTCATCGTCCAGTCCACCCATGTCATGAACGGGGACGAATACGATTTCGTGGAATCCATCGTATCCCGCTACAAGGACAAGGTCCCCTCCCTGAAGATAGGGAAACCCCTGCTCACCTCTGACGAGGACTACGACGAGGTCCTCGAATGCATCAGGAAGGATATCGTGCCCCTCGGTAACGGCGGTGCCATGGTGCTCATGGGCCACGGAACCGAACATTTCGCCAACGCCACATACAGCGAGCTCCAGCTCAAACTCAGGTTCGCAGGTATGAGGAACATCTACATTACCACCGTAGAGGGATTCCCCACCTTCGAGAACACCATCAGCATGCTCAAGGAGGACGGTGTGAAGAAGGTCACCCTCATGCCCTTCATGATCGTCGCCGGGGACCATGCGAACAACGATATGGCCGGCGATGACGACGACTCCCTGAAATCCGTGATCATGGCTGAGGGAATCGATGTCGACTGTGTCGTGAAGGGTCTCGGAAGTCTTCCTTCGATAAGGGACATGTTCGTCGAGCACGCCAAGAACGCCGGACAGATCTGAATACGATAACACTAAACCTCTTTCACAAACACTTTAAGTAACACTATTTTGTAATTAAGCGCATACTTAAATAACCGGTTATCTTACCGGCAGGTATGAGCAGGAAAGCCATCGTAGTCGTCAGCTACGGGACCAGTTACATCGAGACCAGGGAGAAGACCATCGGTGCCATCGAGAAGGATATCGCCGCCGCTTTCCCCGACCGCGACCTGAGGCGTGCGTTCACCGCCCGCATGGTGATCGATATCATCAGGAAGAAGGAAGGCATCGAGGTCGACTTCATCGAGGGTGCACTGGAGAAACTTGCCAACGAAGGGTACGAGGACGTCATCGTGCAGCCTACGCACATCACCAACGGCGGACAGTACGACCACGCAGCAGACAGCGTGAGGAAGTTCAAGGATAGGTTCAAATCGATCCGCATGGGGACCGCCCTGCTCACCACCGAGGCCGATTACGACGAGGTCCTGGAGACCATCCGGGACGAATTCTACCCCAAAGAGAAGGATACCGCCCTGGTCATGATGGGGCATGGCACCGTCCACTATGCCAATGCCACCTACAGCCAATTGCACATGAAGTTCCAGCAGTGTGGGATGGAGAATGCTTACATCACCGTCGTGGAGGGATTCCCCTACTTCGATGACACCGTGAAGATGCTCCGCGGAAAGGGTTACAGGAAGGTCGTACTCGTGCCTCTTATGGTCGTCGCGGGAGACCACGCCACCAACGACCTCGCGGGAGACAGGCCCGATTCCCTCAAGAACCTCATGAAGGCCGAAGGATACGAAGTGGAATGCATCGTGAAGGGCCTGGGCGAGAATGCGGCCTTCAGGAAGCTGTTCGTGCAGCACGCACTGAAAGCCGGCGAACTCTGATCAGTCGTCCAGATAATCTATCTCGGCCTGCTTGGGGAAACAGATGTCCTCATCCCCTATGGGGAAATGCATCGACACCTTGCGGAGGCTCTCGCTGTAGAACGCCATGGGTCCGATGTCCATCAGGGCCTCGGGGATTGCGATCTCCTCCAGATTGGTCTTGAGGAATGCTCCTGTACCCACTGATTCGAGGGTGCCCGGCAGATCCACTTTCCTCAGGGAACGGCAGTCCGCGAAAGCGCGGGGCTCGATGATCCTGCACATACCCAGATTGACGTTTTCGAGCGATTCGCATAATGAGAATGCTTCGGCCGGAACGGTACGTACGTTCCCAAGATCCAGATTCCGCAGATTGAAACAGCACCTGCATACCTGAGTTCCGAGGGATTTCACATTCTCAGGGAGAATAAGTTCCTCGATGGCAGTGCCAGCGAGCGCATTGTTGCCCAGTCTCATGACTTCCTCAGGCACATCAGAATAACCCGCACATCCTGCGATGAGACATTTCATGTCCGAATCATACAATGACCCAGCAAAGGATTTGTAATTCTCATTGCCGTCATCCACGCCTATCGAACGGAGGTTCAGGCAATAGGAAAAGGGGTTGTCGACCACGGTCTCGAGAGTGGCAGGCAGACATATGGAATCAAGGGAGTCGTCACGGTTGAACGCCCTCCCGCCGATGTATTTCAGGCAGGGAGAGGATTCGAATCTCGTGAGACCGGGGCACGAACCGAAGGAATCGAACCCTATGCTCTCCACCGATTCCCCGAGCACGACATCGTCGAGGGTGGGGCAATGGGAGAACGCCCCGCCGAGAATCGCCTTCACTCCGTTCCCGAACCTGACCTCCTGCAGGGATTTGCAATCGCAGAACGCATCCTCCCCGATGGTCTCGACGGAATCGGGTATCTCCACCTCCACCAGGTCGGAGGTGTGGAATGCCTCGGTACCGATGGAGGTTATCCCTTCCCCGATGCTGACGTGATCGAAGTCAAGGTAGTACCAGGGGATATCCAGGATATCCGAGTCCAGTTTGGGGAGGAAGTTCATGGGCCCGGAACCGTCGAGATACAGCGTGTCGCCCTGTATCTCCCAGCGGATGTCCGTACCCATCAGTCTCTCCATGGTCGCCTCACAA
>CAMNNR010000086.1 GCA_946545675.1 uncultured Thermoplasmata archaeon
CGAACAAATCCGATGCGGTATCAAAATCCCTCTTCCACAACAAGGACCTGATGGCCGAAATGTTGATGGGGTTCACAGAGGAATTCGAGCACATGTCAAGGGAAGAGGTCATCAAATGTATCGATCTCAACCCTTCCGATGATTCTGTCAGGGGCCTAAATGGGGAGATGAACCTGCCTGACTCGGCACCCATACGTTTGGATACGCTGATAGATGCTACTGTACCCGGAACTGGTAGCAGGGTAAGAATCAAGTTCAACATCGAGTGCCAAATGAATTTCAGGCCAGGATATGAGTTGACAAACAGAGCACAGGATTACGGTGCCGTGCTTCTAGGGACACAGAATAAGGGGCAATCGAGCGTCAAGAGGTACAAAAACCTCTCAAGGGTCTATACAGTATGGCTCTGCCTTAACTGTACAGACAATATGTCGAAAGGCACGGTGAGCAGATATGGTGTATTGCCACGCAAGCCGCGCCATGGCGAAGTTGCGAACTATACCTTGAACAGTCTGATCGAGATAGTGATAGTCTGTCTGAACGACGGAACGAAAAAGCAATCTGGAACTGAAATAAGTGAAAGCGAAACCAGAATCGTACACATTCTCAACACCTTGTTCATGGAAGATATGACAGATGGGGAAAGGAAACAGGCGCTCAAAGAAAAATATAATATTTCTTTGGACTTATCTACAATCAAGGAGGTAAAGATTTTGACCGATTTGCTGAAAGAGGAGTTCGAAAACGGAATGATCGCTGGTATAGCTGAAGGCAGAGCAGAAGGTAAAGCAGAAGGCATAATCGAACAATGTGTCAAAACAGTTATTCATCTGCTCAGGGACGAAAATCTACCTCGTGAAACGGCAATCCGTTATGCCAATGTCCCAGACGACTGTCGCAACCAGGTAATTTCAGAGGTCGACAGGCGCCTGAATGCAGCATGATCAGAGAATCATACAGAGGATGAACCCGAGCAGTGCGCCCACGGGGGAAGTGGCTCAATTGTTGTATTTCCCTATGTAACTAGGGTTCTCGAGCAGGGCACCGTGCAGACTGCCCATTACATTGCCGAACATCACCGCGGCCACGATAGCCAGACACTTCAAGGTATTAAGGGCGAAGTCCTGGAGTATGAGTTTGTATCCCACGAACGCGGAAAGGAAAAAGGCGCTGGAAGAAAAATAAAATATTGATTTGGGCCTATCAACTATCAGGGAGGTAACTATTTTGACCGATTTGCTGAAAGAGGAATATGAAAACGGAATGATTGCTGGTATAGCCGAAGGCAGAGCAGAAGGCATAGCCGAAGGTAAAGCAGAAGGCATAACCGAAGGAAGGATCGAACAGTGTGTCGAAACGCTTCTCCATCTTCTCAGGGACGAAAATCTACCTCGTGAAACAGCAATCCGCTATGCCAATGTCCCAGACGACTGTCGCAACCAGGTAATTTCAGAAGTCGACAGGCGCCTCAATGCTGCCTGATTATAGAATCATATAAAGGATGAATCCCAGCAGTGCGCCCATGAGGGAAGTGGCGCAATTGTTGGTGTATTTTCCGATATAACCGGGGTTCTCGAGCAATGCCCCCAGCAGGCTATCCATAACATTGCCGAACATTCCTGCGGCCACGATGATGAGGGACCTCAGTGCATTCAGACTGAAGTCCTGGAATATCAGTTCGTAGCCTACGACAGCGAAAAGCACTGTACAGATGAAAGCGGTCCCGAACCCATACAGGGATACGCCCCCGTTGGGGCCCGGTTTTATCTGCTCCAGGGTGGTGATCATATAGGTCTTCTTCGCCCAAATACCCGTCTCGCTGGCCACGGTGTCCGAGGTGGATACCGCCAGAGAGGACAGGAATGCCACGGCGAGGAGTTCGGGATGGGTTCCGTTGAATGCATAAACTAGGGAGATGGCGACAGGTATGGCACCGACTCCGAGGAGGTTCAGTACGCTGCGCTCCCCTTTCTTCCCTTCCTGCAGGCCGCGTTCCATCTTCTCTTTCAGTTTCCATTTGGTCGCCAGGAAAGCCACCACCGGGAACATGAAGAACGCAAGGACCCACATTATGTTGGTACAGAATCCGATGATTTCGGCGATGGCATAGGCTGTGACTGTGGCCCACGGGGTCATCAGACTCTTCTTGTAGGCGAAAAGTGCCAGAGCCAGCGGTAACAGTACTATCAATGCGATGTCGAGTATCGGGTCCATGCGGGGTCTCCGGTTTCAGCGAAGCTTCTCAAGTAGTTTGGTGGCATCGGCTATGCACTCGGCACGGTCGGTCTGGGGAAGGTACATCACTTTTCCCTGGGGGTAGAGGGTGACCTCCTTCCCCTGCCACTCGTAGACGAGGATCATATCGGATTTCTCCTTGATGGTGCATCCCTCCTCTTTCAAAATCCTTTCGGCCTTGTCCATATCCAGATCCAGAATATCCGCCGAGATGGCCATCAGTGCTTTCCCTCCGCAGAGGCGGGCGGTGGTGAATCTCATTGGAGTGACCTCATGAGGTCGGCGGATCTTCTGTGGAAGGACTCGAGGTCGGACATGTTGTCCACGAGGTAATCCGAAAGTGCCAGCACCTCTCCCACGCCCCACGAGAGTTCGCGCCTGTCACGCTCGTCGAATTCGTTCAGATCGGCGGGGGCGTCGGCCCTCTTCCTTTTCACTAGTCTCTCGTATCTGACCGCGGGGGATGCGTGGATGGCGACGATGACGACATCGCCGCCCAGGTTCTTGAAGGAGCGGATCTCGTCCATGCTCCTGCATCCGTCGATGATGCAGAGCTGGGACTTCACCCGTTCCATTACCCTCTTGGACCATATGTCCGCGCCGTGGAGTTTCCTTTCCCTGCCGGCGTATTCGCCTACGGAGAGGCCTTCGGCTTCCGCGCCGGATGCCGCATAATTCTCCCTCACCACGTCACCCATCCTGACGAAGGGGACGCCGGCGGCGATACCTGCGGTAAGGAACTCCTCCTTGCCCGCACCGGGCATACCGGTCACGACGATGAGCTTCATTTCACATCAGGTTGTCGGAGATGTTCTGCAGGATGCGGTCGCAGTAGACGCATCTGAGCTTGGGGGGACAGTTGGCCTCCACGAGGAACTTGGGGTTCACGGGCTCGCCCTTGTTGGTGATGCAGTTGGGGTTGCTGCATCTGACCAGTCCCACGACGTACTCCGGGAGTTTGACGTCGTATTTCTCTGCGACGTAGTAGTCGCGGATGATGGAGATGGTGGCGTTGGGGGCGATGAGGGCGATCTTGCTGACGGTCACGGGGTCGAGTTCCATGTCCTCCAGTTTGACGATGTCCTTCCATTTCTCCCCGGACCTGTTGGTGGTCACGTGGATGCCGATGCTGATACAGGAGTCGATGTTGTTCTCGTTCACTCCGAGGATCTTCAGCACGTTCAGCGCCTGCCCGTCGGTGATGTGGTCGATGACGGTACCGTTCCTGATCGGGGGGATCTTGATATCCTCGACTTCGGCGGGGGACATCACATCTCACCTCCCATGAGTGCGCAGAGTATTGCCATCCTGACCGGGACCCCGTTGAAGGCCTGTTCGAAGTACCTCGCGTGCGGGGTGTCGTCCACCTCGGTGGCGATCTCGTTGACCCTGGGCAGAGGGTGCATGATGATCATGTCCTTCTTGGCGGTCCTGAGGGTGGCGTTGTCGATCCTGTATGTGCCAGCGACCTTCTGGTACTCAGCGGGGTCGGGGAACCTCTCCCTCTGGATCCTGGTGACGTAAAGCACGTCGGCGTCGGATATCGCATCCTCCAGGACGGACGTCTTCACGGGGTTGCAGCCCTTGGCCTTGAGATTGTCCACGATGTCCTGTGGCATCTGGAGGCTCTCGGGAGCCACCAGCGTGAGTTTCACGCCGAACATGGTGAGGGCCTGGGCGAGGGTGTGTACGGTCCTTCCGTACTTCAGGTCGCCGACTAGGGCGACGTTGAGTCCGTCGAGGGAGCCTTTGACCTCCTTCATGGTGAAGAGGTCAAGAAGCATCTGGGTGGGGTGGGAGCCGGCCCCGTCGCCCGCGTTGATGACGGGTTTGGAGGAGACGTCCGCGGCGAGTCTGGCGGCACCTTCGTAGGGGTGCCTGAGGACTATGGCGTCACAGTAGGCATCCACCATCCTGATGGTGTCAGCCAGGGTCTCGCCCTTGGCGATGGAGGTCATGGACATCTCGGAGACGTCGATGACGTCGCATCCCAGCCTGTAAGCGGCACTCTCGAACGACAGTTTGGTGCGGGTGGAGGGCTCGAAGAAAAGGTTCGCCATGATCTTGCCGTCCAGGGCACGTTTGACTTTCTCTCCCCTGGCGTAGGGGACCATCTTCTTGGAGAGGTCGAGGATGTATTCGATCTGCTCCCTGTCAAGGTCGCGTATGGACACGAGGTCCTTGTCAGTAAAATCCATGGAGGAGTGGATGGCTTAGTAGGGTATAAACGTATGCGGGTGCGCACGTAGCGGGGATTATATACGTCGGGGGATTAGACAGGTCCATGTTGGACGTCGTGGGCAGGTCTCAACGCGGAAGGATTTGCGAGTACAGGGTCGGAGAGGGGTGTCTCAGGACGCCAGCCGTCCTCGGTCAGGAGGGAGACTGCCGCGTCGCTGTCACCGAGGCCGGAAGGGTACTGAGCCTGTTCGGCTCGGAGATCTCGCTCGACCCGCAGATCATGACCACGGCCTCCTCCGGAGTGAAGTGCCAGCCCATGTGCAAGGACGGCATCGCCGTCCTCAGGCTCCCCGTGTCCGGGGACGAGGTCATCCCCGATGACTGCGAGGTCGTCGCCGTGCCCAACGCCTTCGAGCTCCGCGGGAATTTCAGAGCCATGGTGGACCAGGTCATGAAGGTCCGCAGAGCAGCCGGTTTCGGAAGGCTCGTGGCCATGTTCGGGATCGCTGAACCTGCCAATCTGGCACTTCTTTCATACATGGGAGTCGATCTCTTCGACGAAGGCTTCGCCCGGGCCTCGGGAGTCAACGGTTACGCCCTCATCCCGGAAGGCAGGATGTTCGCCGGCGACGACCGCTCGGAGGAGAATGTTTCCGAGATGGAGAGGGAGATCTCCAAGATCTATACCTACATCAACGCAGGCAGGCTGAGGGAACTGGTGGACCAGAGGTCCTTCGCCTACGCGGACCAGGTGGCGGCCCTGAGGGTGTTTGACCTCGAGGGTTACGGATACCAGGAGGAGGCATGCCCCGTAACCGGGGGAAGGTTCTCCTGCAATACGACCCAGTCGCTCAGGAGGCCCGACGTGGCCAGGTACCAGAAGACCCTCCTGGAGAGGTACGTCCCCCCGGAGCACAAGAAGGTCCTGCTCCTGCTCCCGTGTTCGGCCAAGAAACCCTATCACATC
>CAMNNR010000087.1 GCA_946545675.1 uncultured Thermoplasmata archaeon
GGTATGAAGTTCAGGGACCTTGACATCCCCGAGAGGCTTAAGGACGCCCTCGAGGAACAGGGATTCAAGGAGATGTACCCTCCGCAGGCGGAGGCCATACCGAAGGCTCTGGCAGGCAAGAACCTCGTAGCCGCCGTGCCCACCGCCAGCGGCAAATCCATGATAGGATTCATCCCGGCCCTGAACACCGTGCTCACCAAGAACAGGAGGGTATTGTACATCGTCCCCCTCAAAGCCCTGGCTACCGAGAAGAGAGATGACCTGGCCAAGTTCTCCAGCTTGGGCATCCAGGTGGTCCAGACCACCGGAGATCCCGACAGGGACGATGACGTCTCCGGAGCGGACATCGTGATCGCCACATCGGAAAAAGCGGATTCCATGATACGCCACGGCAACAGATGGCTGGATGACCTCGGCATGATCATCGCGGATGAAGTGCATATGATCCACGACCCCGGAAGGGGCCCTACCCTGGAGGTGGCCATAACCAAGTTCATGCGCAGGAACAAGCGCCTGCAGGTCATCGCCCTCTCCGCAACGATCTCCAACTCACTCGATCTGGCACTATGGCTGAACGCCGAACATGTGAAGATGGATTGGCGCCCTACCAAACTGAAGGAGGGCGTCTTCTTCGACGGCAAGATCGAATTCAACGACGGCTCCGATGTGGAGGTCCCGCACGAGACCGACGATATGTGGAGCATGATCAGGCAGACTGTCAACGACGGCGGACAGTGCATGATATTCGTGAACTCCCGCCGTTCCACCGAATCGGTGGCGACCAAGTACTCCAAGAAGATGAAGGCCCTCACCGGTGCCACCATCACCGAGGCCGAGAGGCAGATGCTGGAAGGGGGTACTGAGAGTACATCGGTGGGGAAGAAACTGGCCGACTGCGTATCGTGCGGGATAGCATTCCACCACGCGGGACTGGAATACAAACAGAGACGCTGCGTGGAGGACGGTTTCCGCAGCAGGAAGATCAAATGCATCATCGCCACCCCCACCCTGGCTGCCGGGATCAACCTGCCCGCGAGAAGGGTGATCGTGAGGGACACCTCCCGTTTCGAGTCGAACATGGGCAACGTCCCCATCCCCGTGATGGAGATCAAACAGATGTGCGGAAGGGCCGGACGTCCCGGCTACGACCCCTGGGGCGAGGCGGTACTCATCGCCAAATCACTGGAGGACAAGGATCACCTGATGGACGACTACGTCTTCCAGGACACAGAGAGGCTGACATCCAAACTTGGCAACGAGAAGATCCTCAGAAGCCACATCCTGGGTCTTATCGCTACAGAGGACGCGGGCTCGGAAGAGGAGATCGCCGAATTCATGGGGATGACCTTCTACGGTGCCACCAACGAACTCTACGGTATTGAGCGTGTGATATCCAATGTCGTGGACTTCCTGGCCAAGGAGGGTATGGTGGAAAGGGTGGACGACCAGGTGAGGATCCTCCCCTTCGGAAAGAGGGTCTCGGACCTGTACATCGACCCCTGGACCGCGATCATCCTAAAGAAAGCGGTCCTGAAGATGGATGACGATGTGGATGAGATAATGATCATGCAGGCATTGGCCTGCACTCCTGACATCATGGGAATGTACCCCAAGAAGGACGATATCGCGGAACTCGAGGCACTCGATGCAGAGTACGAGGAGAAGTTCCTCTGCACCTTGGAGGACGAATGCGGCGATATGGACATGGAGATGGCTTACGATCTGCACATGTCCGACCTGAAGACCGCTCTTCTGCTGGTCAGGTGGATCAACGAGATGTCCGAGGATGTCATGACCGATACGCTCAAGATCGGTCCGGGGGACATCCGCGCAAGGGTGGATTCGGCCGACTGGATTCTCTATGCGATGAACGAGATCGCGATGATCTTCAACCCCGATGCCTCGAAGTACATCCGTCCTCTCCTCACCCGCGTTCGCTACGGAGTCAAGGAGGAACTCATCCCGCTGGTATCGTTCAAAGGTGTCGGAAGGAACAGAGCCAGGACCCTCTTCGATAACGGTGTGAAGGGCAGGAAGGATATCGCGGACATCGACATCGACGTGCTCGCATCGATGAACAAGATTGGTAAATCCCTGGCCAACAGCCTGAAGGACCAGGTCGATTACGCTCCCAAGATCCAGAAGGAACCGGACGAGAGGGAGACCATCGACCCCGAGATAGAATACATGCTCGAGAAGATGGCCGCTGAGAAGGAAGCGCGCAACAACCCCGCCCCCTCGGAACCCGAGAAGGGAAAGACCCAGAAGTCCGGGAAGGGAGGACATTCGCAGTCCTCTCTCGATTCATTCTGATCATAAAAGTGCCATCAAGTTTCCCCATCTCTCAGGGGTTGGGAAAAAGTATCCCGGGAGGATCCCCGGGAAGATAGTTTCACTCAGCCGCGGCTTCCTTGAGGATGCGCTCGACGTCCGCCACCTCGTTCTTGCAGGGGATGGGCTTGGGGACGTTGTTGAGGATGGTGTCGGGGTCCTTGAGACCGTTTCCGGTACAGATGCAGACAACCCTCTCGTCCTTGTCGATGATCTCTTCCTCGCGGAGCTTCTTGAGTCCTGCGACGGATGCCGCAGAGGCGGGCTCGACACAGACACCCTCGGTCCTTCCGAGCAGGAGCTGCGCCTTGATGATCTCCTCGTCGGTGACGGTAGTGCAGTATCCCTTGGTGTCGTACATGGCGTGGAGTGCCTTCTTTCCGGAGATGGGGTTTCCGATACGGATGGCGGTAGCGATGGTCTCGGGGTTGGGCTCGGCAATGATGTCCATGGAACCGTCCTGGAAGGCGGTTGCGACAGGGCAGGAGCCGGCGGCCTGGATTCCGGTCAGCTTGGGCATCTTCTTGATCCATCCGACCTCCATGAGCTCGGTGCATGCCTTGTAGACGGCCCAGATGTTGGCCGCGTTTCCGACGGGCAGGATGATCCTGTCGGGGACCTCGTAGTCAAGCTGGTCGATGATCTCGAAAAGAACGGATTTCTGTCCCTCGGGCCTGTAGGGGTTGATGGAGTTGAGGAGGTAGAGCTTCCTCTCGTCGTGCATCTTCCTGGCGAGTGCGAGGGCATCGTCGAAGTTTCCGTCGACTGAAAGTACCTTGGCTCCGAAGAACAGGGCCTGGGCGAGCTTACCCATGGCGACCTTTCCGGAGGGGAGGAACACGGCACACTGCATGCCGGCCTTGGATGCGTAAGCGGCGAGGGATGCGGAGGTGTTTCCGGTGGATGCGCATCCGACGACCTTTGCGCCAAGTTCCTTGGCGTGGGAGACACCCATGGTCATTCCGCGGTCCTTGAAGGAACCGGTGGGGTTGAGTCCCTCGAATTTGACATAGGCTCCGGGGACGCCGACGGCGGCTCCCAGGGTCTTGGTCTCGTACAGAGGGGTTCCGCCCTCCTGGATGGAGACTTTGTTGGCCTCGTCGACAGGCATGAAAGGAGCGTACCTCCAGACTCCGATGGGAGTCTTGCGGAGGTCCTCGGGGTTCATTCCCCTGACCTGCTCCAGGTTCATCTTGACAGTAAGGAGTCCTTTACATTTGGGACAGAGGTTGGCGTAAGGGTCAGTTACCTCGGTTCCGCATTCCCAGCATACAACTTTGTGGTCAGCCATTTTCATAACCTTCTGCATCCGGTACCGCATTCGGTGACCCAGACGTCACATTTTAAACCGTTTTGGTTGAAGACCTTCTTCACGCTCTCGGCGATGATGTCCCCCTTGTGTGTGTCCTTGTCGTAGAAGGACATGACGCAGGGTCCGGAGCCGCCGAGGAAAGACACGATGGCACCATGGCTCATGGCCGCCTTCTCAGCCTCCTTGAGATGGGGGATGAGCTTTGCACGGGCAGGCTCGAACACCACATCACCGACGGCCCTGCCCACCAGGGCGAGGTCGCCGGTCATCATGGCGTAGACGAGCGAAGAAGCGTGGCCCACGTGGTAGACCAGGTCCTTGATTTTCACTGATTCGGGGAGGACTGCCCTGGATTCCGCGGTCAGAACGACCACGTCAGGGAGGGCGACGACAAGCCCGAGGTTCTTCGGGGGCTCGATCCTAAGCACCTCGAAGGGTTCGTAAGAGCGGATGATGGTGAAACCCCCCAGGATGCAGGGGGCTACATTGTCGGCGTGCATGGTGCCGGAGGTGTATCCCTCGGCTACCGCGGCGCACATGACGACCTCGTTGATGGGGAGCTTCTCGCCGGTGAGCATGTGTCCCAGGTAGGCGCCGCCCGCGGAGGATGCTCCGGAGGAACCCATACCGCTGCCGGGCCTGATGCCCTTGATGATCTTGACTTCGACGCCGAAGTCCGCACCAGCCCTCTTGAGGACCTCCTTGAGTGCGATGGTGACTGAGTTCTTCTCAGGATCGGTGGGGATGAGGTCCGCGCCGGGGCCCTCGATGCTGCTGATGACGATGCCCGATTCAATCTTCCTGCCCTCGACTATGTCATAGGGCTCGTGGAATGCAAGGCCGAAAACGTCGAAACCCGCGCCGATGTTGGAAGTGGTGGCCGGGGCTGCGATACGTACCCATTCGCTCATGTGATTTTTCTCCGCTCGTGTGTAATCGGCTGTCCGTTATATTCTTATTGTCGTGTGCGCGAGTTAAAAGGCGGAAACCGCTTATCTTCCGAAGGCAAAGCCGACCTTTCGCGGCCCCGTCAGGGCACTCCGGCCATGTGGATGTGAAGAGCGGAACCCCACAAAGCACTAAATCGCATTCACCTATACATCCTTCGTGACAGACGTTCAGGTTATCGGCCTCAGAGGAAGTTTCACCTTCGATCAGGCGGTGGAGCACTTCACGGGATTGGGAGGGGAAGTCGTGCTTTTCGACCCCTCCGTCGTATGTGGGAAGGACCATATCATATCTGCAGTTAGGCATGCCGACCGCGCCTTCGTCGAAGGTACCAACCGGGCCAAGAACATTCTGAGCGAGATAGTGCTCTACGCTGCCTGCGAGAGGCAGATCGGCAGGGCCGTGAAGAAGATGAACCCCAAGGAAGGAGCCACCGAATGGGTAGCTGCGGTACTCGATGTAAAAGGAGATCTGGCACTTGACATGCTAGGTGCCGAGAGGGACGACTCCCTGTGCGATGCGTCGGAGGAGAAGGCCAAGAATCTGGGCATCGAACTGTTCGCCGGGATCAGCCCCGGGGATGCGGTACTCGAGCAGGTGGCCATGGTCGACCTGATGAAACCCTGAGGGCTAGGCATGGACAGGATAGACATCCTACACCGGATAGCCGAAGAACACGGCAACGACATCTTCTGGTCCCGCGAGGGGAAACTGAAAAAGGTCCTGGAGACCTCGGCACTAAC
>CAMNNR010000088.1 GCA_946545675.1 uncultured Thermoplasmata archaeon
TGTGACTGGCGAAGAACACAGCGATGAGGACGCCGATAGGTATGAGCAGCAAAGGTGAGAAGGGTTCCTTCTCCTCCGGGGGCGTGCTCCATTTGGCGTAGAGGACCTGGTTGGATTCCAGGGTCGTGGCGGGATCGTAAGGTGTCTGGCACTTCTGATCCATATACCATCCCTCGAACTTCGCACCGTCTTCGGAGGACATGGCGGGGAATTCCAAACCGTTCCCTTCCACCAGTGTGGTGGAGCCGAAATAATCGCCGTGGGAGATGAACGTGATCTGATAGGTCTTCAGCCATGTGGCGAAGACGTCCATGCTCTGTGTGACCGGCTCCCCGGGGTCGAACTCCTTCTCCTCCCCGTCCTTCATCACGTGCCAGCCACCGAAGATCATCGATTCCTCGGGTGGTTCTGGAGGATCTGGAGGGCTGACGAACACCCCGTCCTTGCAGACGGTGCTGCCGTCGATCTTCTTCGTCTTCAGCTGTTCGCCTTCGGAACTGAAATTGACCGTGACCCTCTTGTCGTTGAAGTGCATCAGATTGAGTTTGATGGTCTTCACCGCCGTACCCTGAGCGGTCTGCACCGACTGGGTGACGAAGAGGGTATTGAACTCGGGAGCGATGAGTTCGATCGAGTCCCCGACCTCGTTCCACCGCACGTTTCCGGCCGAATCGGCTACAGTCCAGGTGACGTTGGCGGAGTCGTTACCGTAACTGAGTGCGATCTTGTCGCCGTAGCACCAGTATTCCTCGGTGGCGCCCGCATCCTCTGCTGATGCCAGAGAAGCGGGGAGCACCATCAGCATCGGGACGAACAGCACCGCCAATGGGATCAGTCTCATACCTCATCACACCGACGAACACGTCACATAAATCTTGTTCACAGGAACAAGTGTGGCGATTACGTTGACAGAAAACATGTCGGTCGAACCATCAAGTTGCCTGAGGATGACGTCATACTTTCCTGCACCATTCGTAGCAATCAAAGAAGACCTTTCATTGTCTGAAGGTGTCCATAAATACTTCTTCTGGACCCCGTCAGCATTGCTATACAGAATTTCTGCACTAGTTCCATGATTTACGGTTAAAGTTAAATCGGCATTTTCGAGAACTGTCACACTTTTATCTGTAGATTGTTCAGTAATGAGCTTTTTTCCGCCTTCTTTTACAGTAAATTCAATATCCATTTCGAATCCGCGATCATAGGTAAATGGAATTGTTGCAGATGAAACAAATACTTCATGTGTATCAACATTCGTTGCAACTATTGTAAACGGAATAGAAGTTGTCGTTAACCACCTGGTATCGCTTTCATCAATTACACCTGAAACAGATAAATCACTATGAATCGAGATTCCAGAATAGAGGCCGACCGCAAAGTATCTGAACTGTTTGTAATCAAGGGCATCGGTATCACGAAAGATGTATCCCTGAGTGAAAAAATTACCTTCAATATTTGCTGTAGCTTTCAGAAATTTGAATGTATATTGTTCAGGTGGATCGTAAGTAACATGAATCTTATAGTAAAAATTCTGAGTGATCCCAAAGGATGTTACTGAAAACTTGAGATAAAAATCCACTGAAGTGGTATTAGTTAAAGTAACTGCTAGAGACAGTCCTGCATTGTCCCCATTTCTATACATTTCAATTTGAGCATTATCTAAACTAACTAATTTCCCACCAGATGAGGGCCATGTATTCGTAAAATTAAGACCTACAAGGTCAGTTAACGTGTATTCAAGCTTTTCGATTTCTGTAGCTTGTTCAATACTGTATGAATAACCATCTCCCACTTGTTTAAACTCGTAGCCCTTAATGTTCGAGTTAAAATAAAGGATCTTTGTCTCATTAACGTCTAAATTTATATTTTTATAAATCGCAGTTTCTTTAGTTCTCCCATCCAAATTGTCGGTACCCTCTGATGTCTCAGAAAAAGTGAGCAACGACGTTATTGTCAAAACTACGATTACTATGGCAAAAATTCTTTTCATTATCATGAATAGATTTCCTCCGCGGTAACTTTCAATTCCAATACCGTATTGATCTCCAGCGTCCATTCAATAGAAACACTGGCTGCTTCTTCCTGGGGAAGTATACCATAAATCTGGTATTCAGCGATGAAAACAGCAAATTGCCTACCGCAACCAGCAATACCCTGGTAATGGAGGATATATTCTCCCTCAGCAGGAATTACTACCCAATTAGCATCTGCAGGAGTTACCAAATAAGGAGACAATCCTGAAGGAACAATGACTGCACCTACTTGCACATCCCTGTAAGGTATAAAGGATTCTAGCACATAATTATTGGAAACACTTCTGGTAAAACGATATTCCTTCCCGATGTCCCAGACATACAATGTGTCCGAATGACCAGGATCATCATCCGCACCAACTATGCTCGCACATGAGCAAAGACAGAATGGTGAAACTATCAGACAGAAAACGAATACGGTACCCAAGAGGGCATTCCGTCCTATATGCACCGGATCCGCAACTGCGTTCCCGGAAGCACGTTTTCCGTCGCGAATAACGTTACCTTCCTGCAGACTTCTGTTTTCGTCCGCCCCGCTCAAAGTCAAATCGTCATATTTAAAGCAGAAATATCATTCCACAAAGAAAAGACTGCTTTCCGAAATTTTGTAAAGACACGGATGTTATGTGACTATTCCATCTTCGAAAAGTTGTAAGCCGTTAAGATTCGGTGGATCCGAAGCAATCGCTTCACAGCAGTCTGGCTCTGTTTTACAAGTAGTACCAGTTGACTAGAAAACACTTATACCGTCAAGCATATTCACGCACGGAAGTGAATTAAATGGGACTTCTCGACAAAATGAAAGCAGGCGTTGCCAACACCGGCAACTACACCAGCCAGAAAGCAGACGAAGCAAGCTACAACAGCAAGATCGCTGACCAGAGGAACGCAAAGAAGAAGCTCATCGCCGAGGCCGGAGAGAAGATGTTCGCTCTCTACACCGAGGGAAAATTCGAGATGAACGACGAGGTCAAGGAGATGTACGCCAAATGCATCGAGTGCGACAAAGAGATCGAGAAACTCGAGCAGGAGAAGGCTGACATGATCGCCAAGGCCGAGGCAGAGCGTCAGGAGAGAAGGGACGCGGTCAAGGAGCAGGAAGAGAAGGAAAAGGCAGAGCGCGAAGCCAAGAAGGCCGCCGAAGCCGAGAAGAAATCCGAGTGAATATTTTTCGGGAGGGGGAGACCCCTCCCTTCATTTTTTGGAAAATCAGTTTTTCAGAGGCCTGCGAAGAAAGACGCGGCCACAACGAAAACGACAGCCACCATGATTAGTACCATAAACATGGCCTGGAGCTTGATTTTCTTCTCTTTCTTCATGTTAACCCGAAAGAATGCATCCGTATATAGGAATATTCATCCGATGATGTCGAAATCATCCAGTTTGAGGAGTTCGGCACCCCCGTCCTCCTCTGCGATGATATCGGCTGTACGCTGACCGGGATGTTTCGCGCGGGATGCAGCCAACCTCTGCACCTCGTTGAACCTGAGTACGTTCACCGGCGCAGTGGCATAATGTCTGCGGAGAGTTCCGTCCCAGCGGAGATATCCCGCATAGATGGGGTTGTGAAGGATAGTGCTCAGGCTGTCCTTGCTCCAACGGGTCCCGCGCTTGGTGCGGATCCCGTCGCGGTTGAGGTCTTCGGCCATATGTGCCAGCGAGTTCCCTTTGAGGTAATCGTCATATATCCTCGCCACGGTCTCGAGTTCCTTCTCCACCGGTACGAGCAATCCGTTTTCCAGGCAGTATCCGAACGGGGGGTTGAACCCCATGGTACGGCTGGCGGAGGGAGTGTTCCTGAGTGTCTCAGCCTTCTCGGTCATCCCCACCTTGGTCCTCTCCCCGATCTGATCCGATTCCAACTGTGCGATGCTCTGGATCAGGGTGATCACGAAACGGCCCATGGCCGTGGTGGTGTCGAATTCCTCGGTGGCTGACCTGAATTCTTTCTTCCGTTTGACCAGCTCGTCCATCATCAGCACGAAGTTGCGGGTGTTACGGTGGATACGGTCCATCTTCATGACGAGGAGGAGGTCCCAGTTATCGATCTCCTCCATCATCTGAAGGTATGCCGGGCGGTTCGGCGTCTTTCCGGAGAAACCCTCGTCGCGATAGATCTTGTAGACCTCGAGGTCGTCGACTATGTCGTGGCAGTACATCAGGAGCATCTCCTCCTGAGCATCCAGCGAATAACCCTCCTGCGCCTGTTCCTCCGTCGATACGCGGACGTACAGGGCAGCTTTCATGCGATCACTCTTTGGGTCCTATGGGTCCGTTCACGGCGGTGTACACGGCTTCGGTCACGATGGCGGGCATCTTGCCCCTGTAGACCTTGCCGTCCCAGTGGAGACAGCCTGCATACAGAGGATTGTGCAGGATCCTGCAGATGGCCTGCCGGGTCCACTGGCCTCCGGTCTTGGAAGGTATGTTGGCGTTGATGAGGGCGTTAGCCACGTCCTCCATGGAATTCCCGGCATTGTAGAGGTCGAATATCCTCACCACCACTTCCGCCTCCGATTCCACGACCACGAGGTCGCCGTTGACGTAACGGTAACCGTAGGGCTCGGGGGAGCCTAGATAACCGTCTCCGCTCTCGGCCTTCTGCGCCATGGCGGCCTTCACCCTCTCGCCGGTACGTTCGGACTCCAGCTGTGCCATGCGCTGGAATATATCCATCACGAAACGGCCCATGGCCGTGGTTGTGTCGAACTTCTCGGTCAGCGACATGAACTCCTTGTGGTTCTTCTCGAGGTCGCTCATCATCTTCGTGAAATTGACGCTGTTCCTATGGATACGGTCCATCTTGAGGACCAGAATGATGTCCCAGGAGTCCATCTCTTCCAACATGCGTTGATACTCCGGACGGCCGGTATTCCTGCCTGAGAAACCCTCATCGCGATAGACATCGACGACTTCCCATCCGGTACGTAACGTACAGTAATTCCTGAGCCTCCTTTCCTGGGCGTCGAGGGAATATCCTTCCCTCGCCTGATCCTCGGTGGAGACCCTCACGTAGATTGCTACGCGCATCTCATCCCATCCGATGTGTGGATGGGTATGCGATTAGTTAAATCTATCGAATTCTATTTTAAGCCTAAAGCTTTACAAAAGGGCTTACCTGTCTTCATCCATGAAGATGTCGTCAGCGTCCTCGGATTCCCTGGGGGCCTGCTTGATCTTATTGGCTTTCTGACTCTCTTCATAGAGCTGGCGAACCTTGTCCATCAAGGCATCCTTGGCGGCCTGTTCCACCGTGGTCGCGGCGACTTCAGCAAGGTATTCTGCGAGGAAG
>CAMNNR010000089.1 GCA_946545675.1 uncultured Thermoplasmata archaeon
CCGTCAGCCCTTTGCGGCCGAGTAAGGACCTGCTCAGGAATCCGATCGCACCCTGCCCTTTTCCGATGTCAGGCTGGTCGAAGATATCCTTCATGGCCTCTCCGACGGTCTTCCCTCCGCGCACGAGTTCTGCCACAGCGGGAGGGTACATGAAACTGGAACCGGTTCCGACGGTTATCCTTCCTGAACGGTCGATGATCGCACAGTATTGGACATCATACAGCCCTTCCTCCCTCTCGAACACCCCTGCCTCGATCCCGACAGCCAGGTCGTGGTCGCCCAAAGCGGCTTTGGCACGATTGATGGCACCTTCGCGGGTCTGTCCCTCGAAAGGCTGCTCGGGCACTCCGCTAGGAACTGCCACACCGGTTACCCTGACCTCACCGTAGATGCGGGTCATTATTTCACGCACAGCCTCCACCTTCACGTGGTTGGCGGAACCCACGACGATGTCCAGGACATCGGAGTACCCGTGGATGCCATACTTCCCTTCCAGGATGCTGCGGGCACTGACCTTGTGACCGTCACTGGCGAGAATCAGCGGGACGGTGGAGATAATCAAAGGTTTCACTCCCCTCTTCTCCCTCTCCTCGTTGAGCTTGTATCCGTTGGCCTCGGTCTCGGGAGAAACGATGAGGGCATCCACATCGTCCATGATCTCCGGAGGTCCGTAGATGTCATCGATGACGAAGATCTGGAACTTCTTACCGTAAGTGCTCAGGACCTGTTCGAGAGCTTTCCTGCGGACATGGAGCGGGACGAAATCGGAACGGGCCTCGGCAGCCATCTCGTCACTGGTGATGCCTACGTAAACCTCGGAACCGAGGTCGAAGGCACGGTCGAAGAGGGCCTTGTGGCCGTCATGCACGACATTGAATGTTCCTGCTACGGCAGTCTTCATATTATCACTTCAGAAATTGTGTAACGACGATTGCTGCAATGCTGATTCCCACGAGGGCGATGAAGAGTATCATGTATCTGCGGAGGCTCTTCCTGGCCGCATCCCCGTCGGTCTTCTTGCACTCCTCGGAGCAGTAGTATCCCTCCCCGACGAACGCCTTGCCGCACTTACGGCAGTGACGGTGCTGGGGGATCTTCAGTGTGTACTCCTTCTGGGCGTTCTCGCGTGTGTCGTAAGGCATCTCTGTCAACTCATTGTGCTTCGCGGCGGTCAAGCTCGTTCTGGACCAGGATCATGCAGTGGTCCGCGTGGAGACTCACCGGCCCCACGTTGATCTTGGAAGGGTTCTGTGCCAGGAGCTTCTCCTCCTCGGCGGGCGTGAGGTCCTGGTTATCTCCCAGGACGAAAATGGGGTTCTCCGGGAATTCGAAATCCCTGCAGTCCGTCCCGTCCTCCTTGAGGTAGACGAAGTTCCCGAGACCTGCCAGTTTGTCGATGACGTCGTCGAAGGACATACGGGATATGGAGACTCCGGGGGAGGAGACGATCTCCTTCCCTTCGGGTATCTTCTTCAGCAATGCGTTACGGATCAGGGATGCTGTGCTCCTCTCATCGGGATTCAGGTACTTCACGGTGGCCCCGTTTATCCTGACGGTCTTGGGGGCATCCTCCCCACCTTCGAGAACCAGATAGATCTCCGCATCCTTGCGGAGGTTGTGACTCATGACGAAGGCGGAATTCACGCATCTGACGAGGATGTCTAGCCTGCCCGCCCCGCCTGCCAGATCGTCCAGTTTGAACGAACCGTCGGTGGCGGCACGGTGGCCGGTTATGACGAAGTACCTCATTCGATTTCACCCTGGAATTCCTTGAGGGATTCAGGATCGATGTTTCCGAACTGCTTCTGCATCTTCTTACGCATCTTCCTGTCCTTGGCGACGGATCCCATCATCTTCTTGCTGTTGTTGTACTGCTTGAGGAGTTCCTTCACCTCATGGGTCTCGACACCGGCTCCGCGGGCGATCCTCTCGATGCGCTTTCCTTTGATGAGATTGGGCTCCTCCTTCTCGGCGTTGGTCATGGAATCCATGATGACCTTGTATTGGTCTAGCTTGGCCTGGGAGGCATCGAAGTCGATCTTGTCCTCCATCTTGCTCATACCGGGCAGCATGCCGACCAGTTTCTTCAGGGCACCCATCTTCTTGACGGCCTTCATCTGCGCATACATGTCGTTGAGGGTGAAACGGCCGGTCATCATATTGCGGGCGATGGCTTCCATGTCCTCCTCTTCGTCAGCCATCTCCTCCTTGGCAATCTGCACCAGTCCGGCCAGGTCACCCATTCCGAGAAGACGGGATATGAAACGGTCCGCGTCGAAGGCCTCCAGGTCGCGGATGTGCTCCCCAACTCCGAGGAAGACGATACGGGCGTTGGTGGTGGCGACCGCTGACAGTGCGCCTCCTCCCTTTGCTGTACCGTCCATCTTGGTGAGGATGACACCGGAGACATCCACTGCCTTGTTGAATGCGTCTGCCTGCGGTCCGGCCTGCTGACCGACCTGCGAATCAAGGACCAGAAGCCTCTCGTCAGCGTTGGCGACCTTGGAGATGCCGATGATCTCCTCGATCAGATCGTCTTCCAGAGCGTGGCGTCCGGAGGTATCGATGATACGTATCTTCTTGTCAGCGAATTTCTCGAGACCGTTCCTGACGATCTTCACTGCGTCAGACTCCCCGGGCTCGCCGTAGACCTCCGCTCCGACCTTTGCACCGAGCTGTTTCAGCTGGTCCAGAGCAGCAGGCCTGTATACGTCGGCACCGATGAGTCCGACGCTGAATCCTTTCTTGATGAAATAATTGGCTAGCTTTCCCGCGGAAGTGGTCTTACCCTGTCCGTACAATCCCACGAGCATGATGGTCTGGGGCTTGAGGGCAAGGGGTTCCCCGTTCTTCAGCAGGGCGACGAGTTCCTCGTAAATGATGCGGGTAATGTGCTGTTTGGCGGTCTTTCCGGCCGCGGGTTTCTCGTTAAGGGCCCTTTCCTTGACATTGTTGGTCAGCCTGAGAACCAGCTGGACATTGACATCTGCCTGGAGAAGAGCACGCTGGAGTTCCTTCGCGATGTCCTTGATGAGGGCTTCGTCGATGGCTGAAGATCCGTTGACGCGGTCCAGGATACCTCTGAGGGATTTTCCCAATCCATCTAGTACCATTTAATCGCCACTGCATTGGTTTTTTATTATTTAAGAAGCAGGCGCGCGGGCGCACATGCGCGAGGGGAGTATGGAAATCATGAATGCGAACGGAACCCGTGGAATCGGATTCACGACAGAATAGTGGAGAAGTTATGGGAACAGGCCAGTCAGTCAGAAGGGATGGGATGCACTCTACAAGCCGACTTGTTCCCGTGAATAGTTGATTGGTTTCAGGGCTATATAAAGGTTAAGCGAAATCGTTTAAATAGAAACTGAAAAAGGCCAGGGAATGGGATACGATTTGTATCCCTTGATCCCCCGCCGATATCAGTTCCTGGGTTTCTGAGTGGAAAGGAGCTTGATATATCCGTCGGCATCCTTGGAACCCAGTTCCTTAGCTTTCAGGAAATATCTGAACGCCATATCGTCATCGATATCGACACCGTCACCGTCGTGGAGAATCAGAGCATAATCATAGGCCGCATCGGCGATTCCCCCGTCGGCTGCCTTCTTGCACAATTCAGCTGCTTTCTTGAGATCGGTCTCTACACCAAGGCCGTTGTGATACATATGTGCCAGACAGTAAGAAGCCTGTGCATATCCTGCGTCAGATGCTTTCCTGTAGCATTCGCATGCACGGGAGAGATCCTTCTCGAAACCGATACCCCTCTCGAGCATCGTGCCGAGATTGTAGATCCCGTCGATGTTGCCTGCGTCGGAAGCGTTCTCGAGCCAATCCGCCATCTTGTCGTAGGACTTCTGTACCCCGTTGCCGCGGTAGTACATCATGGCAGTCTCGTTCATTGCCTGGGGATGACCGTGCTGGGCAGCCTTCCTCATCCAGACCAGTGCTTCGCTCTTGTTCTCATCGCATCCCCTGCCGTAGTAGTACAGTTTGGCAATGCGGAACTCTGCTTCGGGGTTGCCGTTGTCTGCTGCGCACGTGAAGTGTTCCATTGCGCCGTCGTAATCGCATTTGAGGAAGCAATCCATACCTTCCTGGTAATCCGGGTCCTGGGTGTATTTTGCGGAATTGTATGCCATTATAAGCCTCTGGATGCGTATCTAGCTGGATACATAAATAAGGTGTTGGAAGGCAACTATCCGGCGAATCCGTCAAAACACGAAATAACGGCTGGCACATCAAAAATAAAGGGCTGGCTGCCCCCCTTCGGGGGCCGTAATGGGTTTTGAAACGATACATTCAGAGGTATCCGGACTTCTGCAGAAGCATGAGGTCCTCGGTGCTGAGCTTCTCTCCGGCCTTGAACTTGTCGAAGATCTCCTTGGCCTCCTGCTTGGACTGGACATCTGCGCGCTTCTTCTTTGCGGCAGTCTTCTTGCCCTTGATTCCCTCTGCGGACCTGGTGATCTCGTGGACGGATTTGATCTGCTCGATGTGGAGCCTGTGCTCCTCGTCAGCGGCCTGCTTGCACTCGACGAACTTGGCCTGTGCAGCGTCTGCCTCTTTCCTGATGGCATCTGCCTGCTGGTAGAGAGCGAGCATCTTATCGTGTGCGGCCTGAGCCTGCTCAGCGCACTCGGAAACTGCCCTGTGAGCTTCCTCGGCCTTTGCCTTGGCTTCCCTGAGCTGTGCGACCAGGTCCCTGACGGCCTCGTCGCCTTCCTCGGTCTTCTCCTTCTCCCTGATGTTCTTTGCGAGCTCGGAGATCTGCTTGACGAGTGCGTTCTCCTTCTCCTTGGAGAGGGAGGTGGTCTGCTGCTGGAACTCGAGCCTCTCGAGCTCCTTCTTCATCTGACCGAGAGAGACCTCTCCGCGGTCCTCGGGCTTCTCGGGCCTAATCTCGTTGATCTTTGCACGGATTTCAGTGACTTTGGTGTTCCACTCTTCCCTGACTACCTTGGCATCCCTGACTTTCTGGTTGTATCCGTCACGGGTCTCTCTGGCTTTTCCAGCCTCGTCGACAAGTTCGCGGACCTGGCTGTTGAGGGCATCCCTCTTTGCCTTCCACTCTTTGGTCTGAGCGTTCAGCTCGTCCCTCTTCTGTTTGTG
>CAMNNR010000090.1 GCA_946545675.1 uncultured Thermoplasmata archaeon
GACATACATCATAGAAGAATTCGCCAGACAGCACTATGAACACTTCGTGGAGATCGACTTCACGAAAACACCTGACATGAAACACGCCTTCGAAAGGGCGGTCGGCGTGGACTCTGTCATTGCGGAAATCTCCATCAGGCTGAACGGGGTCAGCATAGTCCCTCATGAGACATTGATCTTCCTGGACGAGATACAGGAATGCCCCGCAGCAAGATCATCGCTCAAATGGTTCGCCAAGGATGACAGGTACGACGTCATCGCATCAGGTTCCCTCCTGGGAGTGAGGAACCTGAATTCCAGGAAAAGAAAGACGGATTCCTCCGCTCCTCTCTCGCCCATGGGTTACGAAAAGGTACTCACGTTGAGATCGATGGATTTCGAGGAATACCTGTGGGCAATCGGTTTTGACAGGAACTCGCTGGAAAGGATCAAAGGCAAAATAGCTGCCAGAGAACCTCTTAGCGAGTCGGAACTGGAAGTCATGAGTTCGCATTTCCGTGACTACATGATAATCGGAGGGATGCCTGCTGCTGTCGCATCCTTCGTCAGGACGAAGCAGTACTCGGAAGCCGGAAAAGAACTCGATGTCATCTTAGGGGACATCCACAACGATATCAACCGTTACAACGACCCGATAAACTCGGTGAAGACCCAGAGATGCTTCGAATCCATTCCCGAACACCTGAGTTCGAATAACAAGAAATTCCAGTTCTCCAGACTGGAGAAGGATTCGGGTTCGCGTGCTTCTTCGGAGAAATATGCAGAGAACCTGCTGTGGATAGAGGGTGCCGGCTACGGTAATTTCTGCTTCGGACTGGAATCGCCGGAACTGCCGTTCAAACGCATCGAGGATCTGTTCAAGGTCTACCTGTCAGACACTGGCATGCTGGTCAGGATGATGGGCAGGTCAGCTGCGATGGCGATATACGACGGAAAAAACGAGTACAATGCGGGAGCCGTGGTGGAGAATGCGATTGCCGAATGCATATCCAAGAACGGGATGAAACCAAGGTTCTATCGCAAAAACAGCGGCAAGAACCAGATGGAGATAGATTTCGTAGTGGAGCTTCTGGATGAATCGGTGGCCATCGAGGTTAAGTCAGGGAAGGACAGGACCTCCCCATCCATCGAAAAGGTGAACGAGGTGTTCCACGTCGACAGAAGGATGATGTTCGAGAAGGACAATATCTATATTGACAAAAATGGGATCGAACACTACCCGCTTTTCGTCGCTGCGTTCCTGAATCTGCTTGCCAGAAAATACGACGGGCCAATATTTTGATTTTTCAAAGGTTAAAAATTGCATTATAGATTAATCTTTAAATCAAATTTTAATCTATTAAATAATCTTTAATTAATATTTTTAATCTATGAAATAATCTATATATTTCATGAGTGATGCATATATGTGAAGAAAACAACAGTACTTCCGCCCGAATACTCCAAAGAAGGGCTCTATTTCGAGGCCAAATCCGCCCCAAGAGGTGTCCCCGCTGATTTCTGGGAGACGTATTCTGCATTCGCGAATACGTTTGGAGGGACTATTGTTCTAGGATTGTCTGAGGATGAAGACCGTAATCTGATCGTTACTGGAGTGGAGACGCCGGAGAAGACAGTTCAGACCCTCTGGGACAATCTGAATAACACCCGTTTCACCAATTACAACATCCTCAGTTCCACGGACATAAACATCGAAGAGATCGAAGGCAGGAAAATCATAGTGGTAAGGGTCCCTGCGGCAGAGCGCCACAGGCGCCCGATATATATCCGCAATAACATCAATTCGGGAACCTTCAAACGCAACAACGAAGGAGACTACCACTGCAGACTCGACGAGATCAAAGAGATGATCAGGGAATCTGAGGATATCTCCAGGGATACGAAGCCCATCGAAGAACTCGGCATCGATTGTCTTGACGAAGAGACTATCAACAGGTTCCTCCAGGAAGTGAACGCCCGCCGCCCGGGGCATCCATGGGCAAGGCTCCCCAAGGAGGAATTCCTTACCCTGTCCGGTGCCGCCGCCACGATCGGTGACGGATTGCACCCCACATCCGCGGGATTGCTGATGTTCGGAAAGATTGCCTGCATACGCAGGGCGTTCAATGATTACTTCCTCGACTACAGGGAATGCCTGGACGAAGAGAGATGGAGCTACCGCATCCATTCCAATTCCGGGGAATGGAGCGGAAACATCTATGATTTCATCTCGATGGTAATGGACAGGCTGTCTGCCAGACTCGGCACCAGATTCAAATTGGAAGGCTATTCGAATACCGGAGGTTCAGACACGTTCATCTCGGTCAGGGAGGCTGTCATCAACGGGTTGATCCATGCCGATTATCACCTGCCGGGTGGAGTCACGGTACTGTCCTCGCACAGAAGTATATCCATAACGAACCCAGGCACCATGAGGGTACATGCGGATATCGCTCTCAGAGGAGGACACAGCGACCCGCGTAACGTTACGCTCATGGCTCTGGCGATGGCTGTCGGATGGACAGAGCGTATAGGGTCTGGATTGTACTTCATCAATCAGGCCGAGGAAAAGGGTGCGCTACAGGCCCTGAATATCTCGGAGGGGACCTGCCCCTCGAAAGTCAAAGTCGAACTCACACTGCCCGGTTTCGAAGACAGCGGAAAGGATGGGGAGAGGTTGCTGTCGATCCTCAGAGGGAACCCACAGATGACACGTCAGGAATTGGCTGAAAGGATGGGGATCTCGCTTTCCTCCGTATCCAACCTCCTGACGGTTTTGAAAGCCGCAGGCAGGGTGGAAAGGGTCGGCAGCCGGAAGACAGGCCAGTGGAAGGTCAATGATTGACCCTCTCTATTTTTATTAATAGGGGATATACGCGTAGGTAGATACTATGGTTGACGAAGCAGCAATCAAGGCAGCGCAGGAGAAGTACGGAATCCTCCTCAGGAAACAGCTCGAGAGGGTCGAGAGGCTGAAGAACGAGCCCGACTGGACCGATTATTCCAAGCTGGACAAGCTCATCATCGGAGTGTGCGGAGGGGACGGAATCGGCCCCTACATCTGCGCATCCGCCCAGAAGGTCATGGAGTTCCTCCTGGCCGACAAGATCAAAGCCGGCAAGGTGGAGATCAGGCAGATCGACGGACTCACCATCGAGAGGCGTGCGGAGGTCCTGAAGGCCATCCCCGACGACACCCTCGAGGAGCTCAAGAAATGCCACGTGATCCTCAAGGGTCCGACCACCACCCCCGCCAAGGGAGACCCCTGGCCCAACATCGAGAGCGCCAACGTCGCCATGAGGAAGGAGCTCGATCTGTTTGCTAATGTGAGGCCCGTCTCCGTCCCCGAGCTGGGAATCGACTGGGTCTTCTACAGGGAGAACACCGAGGGTTCCTACGCACTGGGATCCGACGGATTCTTCGTCACTGACGATCTCGCGATGGATTACTGCGTCGCGACCAGGCAGGGAACCGAGAGGATCATCAGGGCCGGATTCGAGCACGCCAGGAAGACCGGAAAGAACTACGTATCCATCATCGTCAAAGCCAACATCATCAAGACCACCGACGGTCTGTTCGTCGACTTGGCTGACGAGATCGGCAAGGAGTACCCCGAGGTCAAGCACGATGTGTGGTTCATCGACATCACCACCGCCAAGCTCATCGACCCCGCCAGGAGGGCTGATTTCAAAGTATTCGTGCTCCCCAACCTCTACGGAGACATCATCACCGACGAGGCCGCCCAGATCCAGGGCGGAGTGGGAACCGCGGGTTCCGCCAACATCGGAAAGAAGTACGCCATGTTCGAGGCCATCCACGGCTCCGCCCCCAGGATGGTCACCGAGGGCCGCGCCCAGTACGCCGACCCCTGCTCCATGATCAAGGCTGTCGCCATGATGATGGAACACATCGGCGAGACCGAGAAGGCCCACAAACTCAACATGGCCCTCGATGTCTGCGTACAGTTCGAGAAGAAGCTCGTCATGACCGGAAGGGACACCGGAGCCACCGGAGACGAGTTCGCACAGTACATCATGGACACCATGCAGAGGCCCGACCTCGAGGCCGTTTGGCAGGGTTACATCGACAAGGCCAAGGCGAAAGCCGCACAGTGAGAACCCTCTTGCAACAAATGACAGCCCCGGGTGCCCCGGGGCGCGTCAAACCCTTTCTCCCCAATCCAAGAATGGACTGGGGAATATTGTTTTTATCCTGATCGTATAAATTAATCCTAGTTAAGTTAGTATATAATGGTTCGTCATAGGTTTATATACGAATTCGGCGCATTGGATGGATGTGACGTCCATAAAATTAAACATTATATATCCCTATTGGGATTCCAAAACCACTCGGAGGAAGCATGCATTATTACAAATTGGAATTGGACAGATCCGAGATGAAAGACCAGCATAACTGCAAGGCGTTCCTGCCTATACCCTCGGAACACATCACGTCGACCGACGTCATAAAATGCTCATCCATCGGTAACGGCAGCGGGATCTCCATCATGAGGGTGACGACGGATTGCGAAGTCGAAATCTCCGACAAGAAGGTCGTGATGGAGAACGGCGACTGTCAGATCGACAAGGTCTCGACCAACAACTACCTGGCCACCATCACCAACGGGAGATGCAAGCTCTGCAGCATCGTCAGCGAGTGCAAATGCTTCCTCATGTCCGCGGTGAACCGCGGCGACAAGATAGAGTGGACCGTCCTGGGACAGGACAGCAGCTGCGTGAGGCAGCTGGTCAGCACCCTGAGGGACAAGGGTTACACCGTCAACCTCCTGGCCGGAGGGAAGTACAACGAGGATATGACCCTGACCTCGAAAGAGGAGAAATATCTGCGCATCGCTTTCGACCAGGGTTACTACGACGTCCCCCGCAGGACCGATCTCGATTCCCTCTGCGAGAGGATCGGATGTTCCAAATCCACCCTCAACGTGTCGCTGAGGAACGCTGAGAGGAAGATCATCCGCAACTACGAAGTCAGCAACTCCGGATGAATGCCAGGCCCGGTTCCTGCGATGGGGTTATAAACCCCATAATGCGATGATTAATCATCATGCCGGAGGTCAGGCTCGAGAAC
>CAMNNR010000091.1 GCA_946545675.1 uncultured Thermoplasmata archaeon
TTACAGATTCGACATCCTGCACGACGCCGACATCTACGAAGAGGTATCCATCGGATACGGATTCGAGAAGTACGGACACAACAAGATGAAACTGTCCCAGACCTTCGGAAACCTGCTCCCGGAGACCACCTTCTCCGAGAACGTGAAGGACATCATGATCGGCCTCGGCTACATGGAACTCACCACTCTCACCCTCTCCAACCAGAGGGATGAGTTCGTCATCTCCGGACTCCCCGAGGTGGATGTCGTCACCGTCACCAACCCCATCACGGAGGACCACACCTGCCTGCGTGCATACATGATGCCCTCTCTTATCAGGATCCTCAGGCACAACAAGAACCGCGACCTGCCCCAGAAGATATTCGAGGTAGGGTACGTCATCAGGAATGCGAAGAACGTCCTCCACCTCTGTGCCCTCCAGGCCGCTTCCAGGACCTCCTTCACCGAGATCAAGTCCCTGACCGAATCCGTCCTCAGGGAGATGGGTGTCGAATACACCATTTCCCCCTGCGACTACTCCACGTTCCTTCCCGGAAGGGGTGCGTTCATCGAGGTCGACGGGGAGAGGATCGGAGTATTCGGAGAAATGTCACCCAAATGCATCACCGACTACGAACTCACCCACCCCGTCATGATGATGGAGATAGATCTCTCCGGAATCATCGCCAAACAGTCCGGGAGGCTGTTCTGATGCAGAGAGGAGACGTGTTCCCCCGCTTCAAACTCGAAGCGGATAACGGGGAGATCATCGACTCCGAGATGCTGAAGGGGCTCAGGTACCTGGTGTTCTTCTACTCCAAGGACAACACCCCCGGATGCACCAAGGAAGCCCAGGACTTCACCGAGCTGGCACCCAAATTCCAGCTGAGGAATATCCCCATCTTCGGAATCAGCGGCGATTCTGTTGCATCCCACAGGAAGTTCATCGAGAAGTACGGACTGCAGGTGAAACTCCTCTCTGACCCCGACCACGCCTTCGCGAAGGAGTGTGGAGCATTCGGCGAGAAGAAGAACTACGGAAAAGTGGTCCAGGGGACCATCAGATCCACATTCCTCATCGGCAAGGACGGCAAAGTCGAGGAGGCCTGGGTCAACGTGAAGGCCACCGGTCATGCGGCCAGAGTCTTCGAGGGCGTCCTCTCCCACTTCAAGAACGACGACATATACAGCAACCCCGATCTCTGATCAGAACAGGGTCATCTGCTTGTACTTGGGCATCACATCATCCACGATGTGGTCCAGGTGGGCAGAGCTGCATATCCTGCCCTGGTCCTCCAGGGACAGTCCATCATAGATGTGGTCGCCTTTCACAAGGACTGAACCGCAGTTCCTCCAGTGGAATGTGACACCGTGGCATATGCACGACTCCCTCACTTCTAATACCCAGTCGTAATCACAGGGCCTCGCATTTGGACCGTACTCCCCGCCGAGATAGATGCAGTCGATGTGATACTCGTCAAGCAACTCGTCGGTATGCACGGGGCCGATCATCGGCGCCAGGAACACATCGTATTTCTTTGCTGGCACATTGCACAATATCGGTATGCGCTCTTCCCAGGTGTACTGGTTCTCGACACTTACCGAAAGCCTCACGTTGGGATAACCCTCCCCCCAATCCGAAGGAAGGCAATCCATGATACGTTGTGGCCTCTTGGTGAGTATGATGAAGGTACAGTCCTTCCTCTTGCGGATGATGTCCCAGGCTTCCTTCCTCCAGGCATCCGCCTCCTCGATGAAGAAATCGGAGGTCATGGAGGTCAGTATGAGACGGTCGTGAAGGAGATACTTCCCGCGGCGGTCCTTCTGAAGAGGGAGATCGAACTGGGTCTTGGAACGGCGGACGATATCGCTACCTGTGACCCCGCGTTTCTTGTCCCCGACGAACATGTAGCAATTGAGGCAGCCGTCGCTCACCCTGTGGCATCCGTGCCAGGGGTTCCAGGAAACGGAATTCCTCACAAAATCGGGGACATCTTCGTTCATAACATCCGCTCCAGTTCTTTCAGGATCCTGTTGGCATCGCCCACGATAATCTCGTCGGCGACCTCGGAGATCTTCGCATCGGCATCCGTATTGATGGCAATTATCTTCTTCGCCGAACCTATCCCCGCAAGGTGCTGTATAGCTCCCGATATTCCAAAGGCCAGATATATCTCCGGTGCTACGCTCTTCCCGGACTGTCCCACCTGACGGGCCTGCCCGAACCATCCTTTCTCCACCAGTTTCCTGGAGCACGATACGGTGCCGCCCAGTTTCCTGGCAAGGGATTCGGCTACGGGTATGGATTCCTTCTTCACTCCCGCGCCCAGCGATATCAGGACCTTCGCCCTGGAGATGTCCTCTCCGGCTGTCTCCTTGATCTCCGAGGACAATATGTCCTTCAGGGTACAGGAGGCGTTCTGCCAGTAGATCACGGTCCCTCTCTTGTCCCCGACGGGTTCGGGAACGGGGAAAGTACCGGGACGTACCGTGGCGATCTGGGGGAATGTGGTGCAGCGGATGGTGGCCATGACATTTCCGCCGAAAGCGGGACGGGTCATTAGGAGTTCGCGGTCGTTCAGTTCCAATCCGGTGCAATCCGCGGTGAGTCCTGCATCCAAAAGCGCAGCGACGCGGGGAGCGAGTTCCCTTCCGCGCGGAGTGGCCCCGAAGAGTATCACTGCGGGTTCCGTGCGGATGACAATCTGGGCGATGTTTTCGGCATAGGCCTCGGGATGATAGATGCTGAGGGCCTTGTCATGCACCTCGTAGAGTGTCTCCACCCCGTAGGAATAGATCTCCTTGTACAGCGGTTTGAGCTCCTGATGTCCGAATACGACTCCCCAAACACGGGAGTTACCAGCATCCATCTCCCTTATCTTCCCCAGGAGTTCTTTGCAATGCTGGCACATCATAGGTTCGCCGTCAGGGCCCCTCTCAGTCTCGATCCATACAAGGAACCCGTCGGAGCGGTCGATGCTCAGTTTGTATTTCTGCAGCATGCCGGGAGGGAGCCCGCTCTTGTCATTGTTGGAACAGCTTCCGGAGGAACAGGAATCGCATCCCATCAGAACATCCCCCTAATGTGTTCTGCCGCCTTGACAGGGTCGGAACCGTCTACTACGGTGCCGCGGTGTTCCGAGCGGACGTTGACGGATTTCACTATCTTGGTCCTGGAACCGTTCATTCCGACAGAATATGCCCCGAGACCGAGAGCAATCCGGTCTAGTTTCTTTATCTCAATGTGGGATGCTTCGATATACCTTGCGATCGAGGGCAGACGGCGGTTGACATCTCCCTCGGAAACCGACAAAACAGAACCCTCTGGCACTCTGCATTTCCTGATCTCGTCGCCGTAATCCTGCACAGCCGTGAACCCGTCTTCTTTAGATACCTTCACGCAATAACAGAACTGTTCCCGCCCCAGCATCTGGGCGACTTCCGAAGGTACCTGTGCCGTATCTCCGTCGGCAGCCTGCTTGCCGAACAGCAGCAGGGAAGCATCGTCAACGAACTTCTCCACGAAAGCCGCCAAGGTCCTGGCAGTGGCATGGACATCGGCACCGGCGAATGCCCTGTCCGTGAGCAGATATGCCTCATCAGCACCGTTCTCCAGACACTTCCTCAGTGCGGATTCGGCCTGAGGGGGACCCATCGTGACGACCGTCACCGTGTCTCCATCGGTCTTCAGGGACAATGCGACTTCCAACGCCTGTTCCGAGTAAGGATCGAGGATCGAAGGTACTCCGGCCCTTTTCATGTTCCCGTTCTCATCGACGTCTATGAGCGTCGTATCAGGGACCTGTTTGACCGCTACAACATACCTCATCGTACCGCCTCAATCATCCATATAGAATACATTGCCCGGGTTGAACCTGTCCTCGGGGTCCATCGTTCTCTTCATGTTCCATATCTCGGTGACTCCTGCCGCGCCATACATCATATCCACGTAGGACACCTTCATCTTACCGATACCGTGCTCGGCACTGGGGGAACCTCCCAGTTCGATGGCCTTGGCGGCCAGGTCGGTATATGCCAGTTTGGCTCTGCGGAAATCGTCCATGTCCTTGAGGATTATCTCCACATGGGGATGACCGTTACCGATGTGGCCGAAGATGACATATTCTAGGTCATAAGCTTTCAGTATGGAATCGTAACAACCCATCATCTCGTCGAGCCTGTCGAGGGGCACGGACATATCGGTGCCCATCTTGTTGATCTGCGGTGCGGAACTGCCTTTAAGCCTCGCAACGTAATCGAATATCGTCTGAGGTACGGAATGCCTGAAGGCGAAGAACCTCTGCCTATCCTTGAGCTCGTAACCGCACCAGCTGTCCCTGAGGGTCGCTCCGTATCTCTCCAGCAGACCCTCCAGTATACTGTAGTTGTGTTCCAGGTTGCCGTCCTTCGGAAGGTCGAAGAACAGGGCGGAACCTGCGTTATCGGGAATATCGGGCATCTCTGTGAACCGGGGATCGTCCTTCCTCGAGGACCTGATCAGATTCAAAGAGCCAGAGTCGAAGAATTCCAGGAATTCGGGAACGACTTCGCTGGCGCGGATGTCCTTGGAAAGCGAATATGCGTCCCTGTCAGCGGGAAGGAAGACTATGTTGCTGATCAGTGGATGGGCGGGTGCGAGATACAGATCGGCCTCGGTTATGACGCCGAAGATCCCCTCGCTGCCGATGAATATGTCCACCGCATCCATGTCGTCTTCCACGAAGAGGCCGGTGACATTCTTCACATTATGGTTGAATGTGTAAGTGGGAAGGGATATCTTGCGGGACCCTTCGCCAAAGGGGATCACAATCTCCCTTCCTTCAGCCCTGATGTCGCCCCTCTTCAAATCCAGCACTGAGCCATCGGAGAGGACTACCCTCACCCTTCTGACCCAATCGCGGGTGGGTCCGTATTTGTATGTGCGGGGACCGGAAGCGTTGGCTGCTATATTGCCCCCTATCGAACCGTTGAGTTCGGTGGGATCCACCGGGTAGAAGAATCCCTCTGGGTCTGCGGACATCTCCTCCGCTGCACCGGGTGTGAGTTCAGGG
>CAMNNR010000092.1 GCA_946545675.1 uncultured Thermoplasmata archaeon
ACTACGTCATCCTCGGCGAGGGCGACGTCTCCGCGGTCTCCGCAGAGACCGGAGTATCCGCCGAACTCCTCGACAAGATCAGGGCGGACGTGAAATACTGGTACCCGCTGGACATCAACCTCGGCGGAAAAGAGCACATGACCGTCCACTTCCCCGTGTTCCTCATGAACCACAGGGCGATTCTCCCCGACGACATGCAACCGCAGGGAATCCTCGTCAACTGGTACGTCACCGGCAAGAACAAGGACAAGATCTCCAAATCCAAGGGAGGTGCACAGCCCATCCCCGGTGCCGTCGCCAAATACGGTGCCGACGCCATGAGGCTGTACTACGCCCACGTCGCATCCATGTACGTCGATGTGGAATGGGACGAGGACACCGTCTTCACCTACAAGCAGAAGCTGGAGAAGATCATGTCCACCGTCGAGGAACTCGTCGCGGAGGAAGGAGACGCACCCGCCGGAGCCATCGACGCATGGCTGATGTCCAGGTTCAACACCCACCTCAACGAGATCAGGGCCGCGATGGAGAAGTACGACCTCAGGTCCATGGCCACCGTCGTATACTACGACATGGCCAACGACATTCGCTGGTACGAGAGGCGCGGCGGAAGGAACAAGGACACCATCCAGAAGGCGCTCCGCATCTGGATCAACGCCATGATGCCTGTCACCCCCCACACCGCAGAGGAACTCTGGCAGGTCGCCGGATTCGAAGGCCTCGTTTCCGAAGCACAGCTCCCCGAGGCCGAGGCGGTCTCCCCCGTGGCGGAATACGGAGAGGTGTTCGTGCAGAACGTCATCTCCGACGTGAACGAGATCAAGAAGATGGCCAAGGGAGACATCACCAAAGCGGTCATCTACACCTCCCCCCAGTGGAAGATCGGCATCGTGAAAGATGCCATCGAGATGGCGAAGGCGGGCAACCTGACCCCACCCGACCTCATCAAGAAGTGCATGGCCAACGAGGAACTGAAGAAGATGGGCAAGGACGTGTCCAACTTCGCCTCCAAGACCGCCGTTGACCTCAAGAGGGCGAGGATCGAGGAGAGGGAGGCCATCATCGGCATGGACGAGAAGGAATTCCTCCTCTCCGCCAAGGACTTCATCGCCTCCGAGGTCGGACTCGAGGTGCAGATCTTCGCAGCGGACGACGCCGACAGGTACGACCCTGCAGGAAAGGCCAAGGTCGCTGCACCCGGAAGGACCGCCATCTATCTCGAGTGAGACAGATGGAAAGCATCAGGATGAGGGTGTCGCTCAGGGGTGTCAAACCCCCGGTGCGCCGCACCCTCGCATTCCCGTCGGACATAGCGTTCATCGACCTGCACCTGATCATACAGGCTGCAGCGGGATGGGGTGGCAGATACACCCACCGTTTCGACGTCGACGGGAAGAGGATCGGTCCCGCGGACTATCAGGTCTCGGAGGAAGCCGACGAGAAGGTATCGGAATACGAGGGTTCCCGCATCGTTTACGAATACGGCCCCTTCACCGCCGACATCATGTACCTCAAGGGAAAGACCCAGGATACCGATTTCCCGATAATCCTAGAATCCGAGGGACTGTTCCCTCCGGAGGAATGCAAGGATCTGGAGGAGTACTTCGAGGTTCTCAGGACCCTCGACGATCCCGCAGACCCGGCACACGCGGACACCGTCTCCTGGATGAAATCGGTGGAAGACAGCCAGGACACCGAAGCCCTCAACAAGGAGTTCTCAGAGGGCTGGGAACGCATCGGCGAGATTGCGGGCAGAGTACCGTTCAACGTCGCCGCGGCCGTAGGCGCACTGCTGATCACCGGAATCGACGGCTATTATTACGATTCGGAGAAGAAGAGGCTCACCGAGGAGACCGACGGCTCCGCCAAATTCGTCCCGGTGGAGCTGGAGGACGGGTTCGTGGACACCCTCGCGGGTATGTACTCCGACCTAATCGGCCTCAAGGACGGCAACCTCGAGAAACTCCTGGAGGACGAATACCGCCAGGGCTGGGAGGAATACGCCGAGAACTTCCTCGACGAGATCACCGACCACTGGGCGGACGCCCACGGTTTCATCGTCGAATCCTATGCAGACAGCGACATCGCGAAGATGATGGACGTCTTCGGCGAGGAGAAGGAGTAACTCACTCCTCTCCGAAACTCTGTCTCACAGGCTTGGTCATCTTCTCCAGATCTGCTATAATCTCAGAGATCTTGATGCTCTGGGGACATACCTTCTCACACTTCCTGCAGCCGATGCAGGAAGCGGGCCTCTTGTCCTTGGGAAGGGAGAGGATGTACATGGCGGAGATGAATCCGCCACCGGTGAAGTTGGTCTCGTTGTACTGAGCCATGAAACTTGGGATGTCGAGTCCCCTGGGGCAGTGGGAGAGGCAGTATTTGCATGAGGTACAGGGGACGATCTTCCCGCTGACCATTCCGGCCGCGATACGGAGAAGGGTCTCGGTCTCGAGACCGTTGACAGGCTTCTTCTCCTTGAATATCTCGAGTTTCTCCTGCATCTGGGTCATCTCCGTCATACCGGAGAGGATGACGGTGACGCCGGGGATGGACTGAAGGAACCTGAACGCCCACTCCACGGGTTTCACTCCGGGACGCAGCTTCTCCAGCTCCGCCATGGCATCCTCGGGGAGTTTGGCCAGGAGACCTCCGCGAAGAGGCTCCATCACCCATATGGGAATGTTCCTCTGGTTGAGCATGTCCACCTTGGTACGGGCGTCCTGGAACTCATAATCCAGGAAGTTGAGCTGGATCATACCGAACTCCATATATTCCCCGTACCTGTCGAGGAACCTCTTCATGGTGGGAACGGTACCGTGGCAGGAGAATCCCAGATG
Source organism: uncultured Thermoplasmata archaeon (assembly GCA_946545675.1). GTDB lineage: Archaea > Thermoplasmatota > Thermoplasmata > Methanomassiliicoccales > Methanomethylophilaceae > Methanomethylophilus. Next base: position 2,841 of record CAMNNR010000092.1, read on the forward strand.
TTTGATGCGTCCGTTCTTCTTCTGCTCGAGGAGATAGCTGACGGTGCGGTACTTGTCGTCATCGAGGTACTGCTCGATGTTCAATTCCCCTACGTTATGGATGAAATAGAAGTCGAAATAATCGGTCTGGCACTTCCTGAGCTGTTCCTCGAATATCTCCTCCACCTTTCCGAAGTTGCTGACATCGTAACCGGGGAATTTGGAAGAAAGATAGTAGGAATCGCGGGGATACCTGCTGAGCGCCTTTCCCATGAAGGTCTCCGAGTTCCCCATGTGATAACCCCATGCGGTGTCGAAGTAATTGATCCCCGCATTGTATGCAGCATCGACCAATTCGAAGGCCTTCGCCTCGTCGATGTTACCGTCCTGTCCGTCTATTACAGGAAGACGCATCGCACCAAATCCCATAGCAGAAAGTTTCAGATCACCGTAGGGGTTGTAATACATGAGGCCAAAATCACTATCGCATAATAAAACAGTTTGCGGGCGTTATTTATCGCGAGAAAGACATCCAGGAACGATAACATGAGCCGTGTCGTAGTAGTGAACGGAAGCCCCCGCAAAGGATGGAACACTGATCTCCTCCTCACAGAAGCAGCAAAGGGTGCCGAATCGAAAGGCGCCGAAATCCAGAAGTTCGATCTCTACTCCCTGGAAAAATACACCGGGTGTGTGTCCTGTTTCGGATGCAAACGCGAAGCACACCGCGGGGAATGCGTCATCCGCGACGGTCTCAAGCCCGTTCTGGATGCAATCGACGGAGCCGACGGCCTGATCATGGGAGCACCCAACTACTTCGGCGACCTCTCGGCCCAGTTCAAGACTTTCTACGAGAGGCTGGTGTTCCCCGAACTCACCTACAATGTGGAGAACATCTGCTGCAACAAGCACCGCATCCCCGTGCTCCTGGTGATGACCAGCAACGCCCCTGACACCATGTACACCAGCTTACTGGAGAACTACAAGAACACCCTCGAGAAGTTCATCGGCCCCACCAAGGTCCTCGTCAGCGGCGAGACCCTCCAGGTGAAGGACTACTCCAAGTTCGACTGGACCATGTTCGACGGCGACCAGAGGCACAAGAGGCGCGAGATGGTGTTCCCCAAGGAACTGGAGTATGCCTACGCCCTGGGCGAATCACTCCTGGACTGAACGATCGAAAACAGGGCCAAACGGCCCTTTCTACACCTTGTCTTCGACAACGGTATATAACACGTATTATTTTTTCAGTCTGGGTATGTGGATCCGGATGGATATCCGGGTAAAGCAACATCACAGGTGAGGGAATGAACTCTTCTACCGCAGCACTGGCCGTCATCGGCATCGTCATGACCTGCGCTTGCGCGGGGATCATCGTGATGCACTACGTCAGCGAGAGCAATACGGAGTATTCCATCACCTACGAACTGAACGGAGGGGTCAACTCCTCCGACAACCCTTCTACATACAGGTCAGGGCGCACCGTGACCCTCGCTGAGCCCACGTATTACGGACATGTGTTCAACGGCTGGTACTCGGATCCGGAATTCACGGAGAAAGTCACTTCGATCTCTTCCGGAGATGCTACGGTTTATGCCTCCTGGACGGAACTGAAAGTTGTCGGCAAGGTGAACTACGTCCTCGACGGGGGAACCAATCCCGAAAGCAATCACACTGTGAGGTATGAGGGCGTGGACATCAAACTCAGTGCCGCAAGTAAAGAAGGTTACCTATTCAACGGATGGTGCAGCAGTCCCGAACACTCCGATATCATCGATAAAATCCCCGCCACGACAGTAGGCGATGTCACCGTCTATGCCTGGTGGGTTGAGATCTACGATGGAAAGGGCTTCATCATGGACTACAAGAGCACCGCTTCCAACGGGGCCATATCGACTGGTACACTCAAGGTCGAATACGTCTACTACCACCCAGAGAAGGGATTCTTCGTCAGGAACACGGTCACCAATGCCTACGGAATGTCTTCTTCGTCCACTTACTGGACCTCGGAGAACAACAACAGTGATATGAAATGGGCATTCAACGGCATGGAACAGCTGTTCGCATCAAAGATAGATGGTGGGAAGAACGTCTATTGCGAGATCTACGAGGGAACGTCCGAATCGACCAAAACCGTTACTAGTTTCTTCAGTA
>CAMNNR010000093.1 GCA_946545675.1 uncultured Thermoplasmata archaeon
CCTTACCCCCGGCCCGGCCGGGGGATACTATTTTTATCAACTGATACGATTACCGCCCTATGCGTGTACCGGCAGTTTCAGGATCGTTCTATCCCGCGGAAGAGGGAGTTTTGAGGAATCAGCTCAGGCGTTGCTTCGCCAGCGGCCCAGGCGAGCCCAGGGAATCCTCAGGAAAACGTTCGATCTCCGCAGTCATCGCACCCCATGCGGGCTATGCGTTCTCGGGATCCTGTGCGGCACACTCCTTCAAAGCCATCGCCGAGGACGGTCTCCCTGATGCGTATATCGTGATCGGTCCCGACCACCACGGGGTCCCTTACGACGCCGTGACCAGTTCCGAGGATTTCTTCACGCCGATGGGACCTGTGCCCGTACACCAGCAGATCGTCTCCCGGCTGAGGGAGTTCATACCCGACGATCCCCGTGCCCATGTCAGGGAGCATTCCATCGAGGTCGAACTGCCGTTCCTGCAGTACATCGACCGCAACCCCAAGATCGTCCCGGTCATCATGGGGCGCCAGGATATGCAGACCGCCGAGCGTCTCGCCAAAGCACTCAAGTTCGCCTGTCAGGGATACGACGTCGTGGTTGTGGCGTCCAGCGATCTCGTGCACTATATGCCGAAAGCCGTTGCCGATGAGCTCGATTCGCACTTCTTGAACGCTGTGGCATCCGGTAACGTTGCAAGCGTTTACGAAGAGGTCCGCAGGAACAACCTCACCGTCTGCGGCTATGGCCCTATCGCCACCGCGATGCTCATGAGCGAGCCGTGCAGGGTAAAACTCCTGAACCAGACGGATTCTTTCGAAGCGATGCGTTACGACCGCAACGCCGTGGTGGGTTATGGTTCAGCTGTCATCTACAGAAGCTGAGCGATTTCAGAAAAAGTAAGGGTCCGGCCGTGAGGCCGGACGGGCATAAGCCCTTGTTTCAGATAAGCCTCAGGTACCTGAGGTTGGGTTCGTAAATCTGACCTTTGTCAAGAAGCGCTCCGGTGATCTCTTCGAGTTCCATCGGGGAGATTCCCTTCTCTGCGGCAGCATCCTCGAGTTCGTCCCTTGCGGCACCCTTGCCCTCGGTGTCGAGTTCCTTGAGGAGCTGGAGGACGATGTTCTCCTTGTCCTCGCTGTCTCCTTCGCTGGCCTCGGGTTCGAGGTCGATCTCTTCGGGAGCATCGGCAAGGTCGCCGGGAATACCCAGATCGACGTTCTTCTCCGGGAGGAGGATCCTGAGCGCGGATTGGATGGTCTTCAGGTAGAGGGCAGATTCCGGCATTCCGTACTGCTCGATGGCGATGGAGACTCCCTTGGCAGATATCTCTCCCAGTCCGGCAGCCATGAGTCCCTCGGGGGACCTATCTGCCTGGTTGATGGCCTTCTTCATGTCGATGAGCCTCTTCCAGGTGGATTTGGCGGTGTCGAGCAGCCATTCGTTCTGTGTGTTCTCGTCGATCTGCACGATCCTCTCGGGGCGGACAGAGATCCACACCTTACCGTCGTCGGCGTTGTATGTCCTGACCTTTCCGACAATCGCTACGCGGCACGGTACTTCGAGGGTGCTCATCGCCGCGGAGGCTTCGGGCTGGAATTTTCCGACGTTGATGAAGAATGTGCCAGCAGTCGAATCGAGGACACGCCCTCTCCACATGGGTTCGTCATCACTGCCGACGTTCTCCTTCTCGGTGAGGACACCGGCGAGGAGGACCCTGTTGATGTAGGCCCCCAATCTGCTGACCACGTAGGAGGGCTTCTTCTCCTCTTCGGCCTTTATCTCGTATGCGGCGCTGTTGAGTTCGGTGGCGAATACTCTCCACGCAGTCTCTCTGGGGTTGGTCATAGGCTCCCCTCCACTTCTTTGTAGAGTTCCTCAGCCTCGGCAATCACATCCGTAGAACCGATCTCGGCAGTGCGTGCGTTCATCTGGGGTCCGAAGTCGTCGCTCATGATGTTTCCGGTGACGGTGATCTTCTTCATCAGCAGGGTGCTGCCCATCTTGTTGGCTACGATGTTCATGTCTCCCTTCTCCTTGGAAAGGTTGATGGCCTGATCCAGGGTCATGCCGGTGATCTTCTCGGTGTCAGCGCGGTTGATGATGACGCTGATGGCTCCGGTCCCGTCGTCCACGGTGAGTTTGAGCCTCAGGTCGAGGACGGGTTCCACCTCGCCGTGCTGGGCGCAGGTGTTGTTGAGCACGGAGCGGTTGCAGTTGGGGCAGCGCTTGATGAGACCGCTACCGGTCCTGATGTCCACGATTGTGCCAGTGATGGAAAGATCGAGTCCTCCGCCGACTTTCATGACATCCTCGACGGTCTTCTTGGTGGGGCCGGAGCCGACTGCGGTGATGCTCTCCTCGATGCGCTCGACGGTGGTGCGGTCGCCCATGTTCAGCTGGGGGATCCCCCTCCAAGCGCGGATGTAGGCGTTCTTCACGTAGAGGGTCTCTCCCTCTTTGAGTCCGAAGTCGTTCCAGGAGGTGAATTGTACCTTGCCGGATTGGTCGGCGATGATACCTCCCCAGACGGTCTTCTCCTCTCCTTTGACATTGATCGTCCTGGACTGGATCTCGGAAACGACTCCCTTGACGTTCAGGTTCTTGGTCTGCTCGGTGATGTCCCCGATGGCCATGTCGGTGGCAGATGAAATTCCGCCGGAGGTTCCGTTGGCGGAACTGTTGGGTAGGTCGAAGTGGACCTCGTCGTTGGGTTCCACCTTTCCGCGGATGCCGACGTTGATCTGCACCTGGTCCTTGTAGGTTCTTGTGTATGCGTTTTTGAAGGTGTATACCTGTCCTTTCTGGAAATCACCCATGTCGCTCCAGATGGTGAAGGGTGCGGTGCCGGTATCGTCTGCGGCGATTCCCGAGATGATGGTCTTGGGGACGTTCTTGATCACGACGTCCTTCTTCTCGACGAAAATCATCTTGGCTACCACGGTGACGATCATCTCGGTACCCTCGAGTTCAGCAATCTTCTTGGTGACCGCAGTATTGTTCAGTGCAGTGCCAGACTGCCTGTTATTGCGGTATTTCCTGATGATGCTGTCCTTGGCTATCGTGACACCGGTCTTGTATGTCACGAGGTATTTCTCAAGCTCTTTGCGGAGGATCTCCTCCGTCACTTTCCCGTCCAGGGCTGCGTACAGTTCCTGGATAATCGGGGTCAAATCCATGTTGTCAGAAGTATCCATGTTCAGGCCTCTTAATGCAGTCGTTCGATGAGGCAGTTTGTGTTGCCACCTGCAGTTCCCCGCAGGTGATTCTCCCCATCGTCTACCATGCTTTTTAACCCTTTCATGTGCGGTTACATACGCACGTGCGGGTCGCGCGCATAAAAGTATAAGAACAACAAGCCAATCATGGGATATGGTTCCAAAGAAGAAGATCGACGAAATTCTTGACGGGTACGATCCGAGCAAGGTCACCATCGCGACTCTCTGCTCACATTCGTCCCTGCAGATCTTCCACGGCGCACGTAAGATGGGATTCAAGACCATCGGTCTGGTCACCAAGAACAACGAGCGCATTTACGACGCATTCCCCCTAGCTAAGCCTGACGAGTTCATCAAGTACTCCGATTACGACGACATGAGCGAACGTGCTGGTGAGCTCCAGGACAAGAACGCAATCATCATCCCCCACGGTTCGTTCGTCGAGTACATGGGTAAGGCCTTCGAGGATTTCGAGGTCCCCAACTACGGAAACCGCGGTGTGCTCTCCTGGGAGTCCGACAGGGTCCTCCAGAGGCAGTGGATTACCTCTGCAGGTGCCCCCATGCCCCGCCTCATCACCGATGCGAGGGAGATCAAGGAGCCCGTGATGGTGAAATACCACGGCGCCAAAGGCGGACGCGGATTCTTCATCGCCAAGGACTATCCGGACTTCAAGATGGGTATCGACAACAGCCAACCCTACACTATCCAGGAGTACTGCCTCGGAACCAGGTACTACCTCCACTTCTTCTACGACCCGCTCAAGACCGACGGCTACAGGATAAAGCACGGCGGATCCCTGGAACTCCTTTCCATCGACCGTCGCGACGAGTCCAACATCGACGAGATGTACAAGCTGGGTTCCATCGAGGATGCCAAGAGGCACGGCCTCTACCCCTCGTTCGTCGTCACCGGCAACACCCCTGTTGTCATCCGCGAATCCCTTCTCCCGAAGGCCTTCGAGATGGCGGAGAACATCGTCAACCGCTCCTACGAGCTGTTCGGCGGAATGTGGGGCCCCTTCTGTCTCGAGACCGTCGTCAACGACAAGCTCGAGTTCAGGGTGTTCGAGATCTCCACCAGGATCGTCGCCGGAACCAACCCGTTCGTCAACGGTTCCCCCTACGCAGAGATGATCTATCCTGGTCTCAGCACCGGAGGACGCATCGCCCTGGAGATCAAGGATGCCATAGCCAGCAACCGTCTCAAGGAGCTCATGAGCTGAGGATTCATCGGAGAGATCAATATGGTATCACAGAGACTTCAGAGGGTACCCGCATCCGGTACCTTAGCCATTTCCAACCTTGTCAGTCAGCTCAAGGCCGAGGGCGTGGACATACTTTCGTTCTCCCTCGGAGAGCCCGACTTCGACACCCCTTCCAATATCGTGGACGCATGCAAGGCATCCCTTGACAACGGTTTCACCCATTACACCCCCAGCACCGGCATCCCCTCACTGAGGGCAGCCATCGCGGAGCACGAGAACAAGGTGAACGGCACTCACATCACCGCCAACAATGTCCTGATCACCCCTTGCAAGCACGCCATCTTCATGGCTGCCCTGGCATACATCGACCCCGGAGACGAGGTCCTCCTGCCCGATCCCGGATGGGTCACCTACGAGGCGGACATCAGGCTCTGCGGAG
>CAMNNR010000094.1 GCA_946545675.1 uncultured Thermoplasmata archaeon
TTCAGTTTCCTGCCGAGCATGACCTTCACGCCGATCTTGGCGAGAGGAACTCCTGTGGCTTTGGATATGAATGGAACGGTCCTGGAGGCCCTGGGGTTGGCCTCGATCATCCAAATCTGACCGTCCTTGTAGGCGAGCTGGAGGTTCATCAGACCGATGGTCTTCAGTGCAAGTGCCAGACGTGTGTTCAAGTCTACGATTTCATCGATTACTTTCTGCGGGAGGGAGTAAGGCGGGAGGACCATGGCAGCATCGCCGGAGTGGCATCCTGCGTATTCGATGTGCTCCATGATTCCGCCGATGTACACGTCTTCTCCGTCGCAGATGGAGTCGACATCTATCTCAATCGCCTTGGTGAGATACTTGTCGATGAGTACGGGGTGGTTCCTGGAGACCTTGACAGCGGTCTCCATGTAGGTGTGGAGTTCCTCCTCGGAATAGACTATCTCCATTCCTCTTCCTCCAAGGACATACGAGGGTCTGACCAGTACGGGGTATTCGATTTCGCTGGCGATTTTGGTGGCCTCCTCGAACGAGTATGCTGTACCGGATGGAGGCTGCTTGATGCCGAGCTGCCTCATGAGGTCTGTGAATCTCCTGCGGTCTTCCGCCACATCCATCTGATCAGGTGTGGTTCCTAGTATCTGGGTCTTGGTGCCTTTGAGTCCTTTCTCGAGGTCTATGGCGAGGTTGACGGAAGTCTGTCCTCCGTATTGGCAGATGACTCCGTCAGCATCCTCCGCTTTGATGACATTCAACACATCCTCGAGGGTCAGCGGTTCGAAGTACAGTCTGTCCGAGATGTCGTAGTCAGTAGACACGGTCTCTGGGTTGTTATTGATCATGATGGCTTCGCAGCCTTCTTCCTGGAGTGCCATGACCCCATGGACGCAGCAGTAATCGAACTCGATTCCCTGTCCGATCCTGATGGGTCCTCCGCCGATGATGACGACGCGTTTCTTCTTTCCCGCGGGTTTAACCTCGGAGGATATGCCGTTGTAGGTGGAGTAGAAGTAAGGGGTCTCTGCGGCGAACTCCGCTGCGCAGGTGTCAACCATCTTGTATCTGGGGACGATGCCTGCCTTTTCTCTCTTGGCAAGGATGTCCCACTGGTCCTTGTTGGTGAGCCTGGCGATGGTCTCGTCGCCGAATCCCATATACTTCGCCTTCTTCAGGAGCTCGTCGGTGAGTTCCTCGGACTGGAGCCTCTTCTCCATGTCGATGATGTTCCTGAGCTTCTTCACGAAGAATATGTCCCACTTGGTGGCATTGGCAATCTTCTCAACGGGCCAACCCCTCCTGAGAGCCTCGCCGATGGCGAAGATCCTGCGGTCGGTGGCGTGTCTGAATTCCTCGTGGATCTCGATATCAGTCATGTCGATGGGGTCCAACCCGTCCACTCCGATCTCCAGCGAGCGGAGCCCCTTGAGGAGAGCTTCCTCGAAGGTCCTTCCAATGGACATCATCTCACCAGTGGATTTCATCTGGGTTCCCAGGTGCCTGTCCACGGTCCTGAACTTATCGAAGGGCCAGCGGGGGATCTTCACCACGATGTAGTCGATGGTGGGCTCGAAGGCGGCATAGGTGTTGCCAGTAATCTTGTTGGGAATCTCGTCGAGCGAGTAGCCCACGGCGATCTTGGTCGCCACACGGGCGATGGGGTATCCGGTAGCCTTGGAGGCGAGCGCTGAACTCCTGGAGACACGGGGGTTGACCTCGATGACCCTGTAATCGTGGGTCTCGGGGTTGAGTGCGAACTGGACGTTGCACCCGCCCTCGATTCCGAGCGCACGGATGATCTTCAGCGAAGCGGTCCTGAACCTCTGGTGGTCTTTGTCGGACAGTGTGAGGCAGGGTGCGCAGACGATGGATTCTCCTGTGTGGATACCCATTGCGTCGAGGTTCTCCATGTTGCAGACGATGATACAGTTGTCCTTGCCGTCCCTCATGACCTCGTATTCGAATTCCTTCCAGCCGAGGATGCTCTCCTCGATTAGGACCTGGTGGATACGGCTGTAGGCAAGACCTCTGGCACATATCTCTCTGAGTTCGTTTTCATCATATGCGATACCTCCTCCGGTACCTCCGAGGGTGAAGGCGGGACGGACGAGTACGGGGTACCTTCCGATATATTCCACGGCAGCGAGGGCCTCCTCGATGGAGTTGGCAGGTTTGGATAAGGGGCAGGGTTCGCCGATCTTCTCCATGGCCTCCTTGAACAGTTCCCTGTCCTCCGAGGTCTCGATGGCTTCCGGCTGGGTACCGACCAGTTTGCAATTGAGTTTCTCCAGGTATCCTTTCTCCGCGAGTTCGGAGCAGATGTTGAGTGCGGTCTGGCCTCCCATTCCGGAGATGATTCCGTCGACCCCTTCCTTCTCTACGATCTTGGCCACCATATCGGCTGTCATGGGTTCGATGTAGACCTTGTCAGCGGTATCTGGGTCTGTTTGGATGGTGGCGGGATTGGAATTGACCAGGACGGTCACGTAACCCTCCTCGCGGAGCGACCTGCATGCCTGTGAACCGGAGAAGTCGAACTCGGCGGCCTGTCCGATGACGATGGGGCCGGAGCCTATGACCATGAGCTTCTTGTAATCCTTCCTCATTGGCGCACCCCCTTGATCATCTGGCCGAAGCGGTCGAAGAGGAACGAGGTGTCCAAGGGTCCGGGGGAGGCCTCGGGGTGATACTGGGCGGTGAATATCGGCAGATCCTTGTGTTTCATCCCTTCAACGGTGTCGTCGTTGACATTGAACTGGTCTGCGACCAATCCTGTGCCTTCCAGGGAATCCTCGTCCACGGCGAATCCGTGGTTTTGGGAGGTGATGTACACCCTTCCTTCGTACATTACGGGCTGGTTGCATCCGCGGTGTCCGAATTTCATCTTGTAGGTGCTTCCGCCGAGAGCGATGGCAGTCAGTTGGTTTCCGAAGCAGATGCCGAAGAGGGGCAGCTGCGTTGATAGTGATCTGATGGTGGGGACAGCGGTCTTCGCGATGATCGGGTGCGAGGGGTCGCCGGGACCGTTGGAGAGCTGCACCCCCTGTATTTTGCGACCGCTGAGTCTGTACTCGGTGATGACGTCCGCGGGAGTGTCGTAAGGGAACATGACGACGTTGTATCTCGCCCTCAGATCCCTGAGGATACCGTCCTTCTCTCCGCAGTCGAGGAGTCCGACGGTGATCTCCTTGTTCTCCCAGTACTCTTGGATGGATTTGCAGCTTACCTCGCCGACCAGGTTGCCCTCCGACGGCGCAGGAGTGGCTTTGATCTTCTCTATGTGGTCGGGGATGGATTCGGAGTCCTCGGTGATGGCGCCTCTGAGGGTCCCTCCGTTCCTGATCTTGATTACCAAGTCCCTGGTATCGACACCGGAGATCCCAGGGACCTTGTTGTCCTTGAGGAATTCGTCGAGGGTCTTTCCCCGATACATGTCCGAGGGTTCTTCGCAGTATTCCCTGCAGACCAATGCCCTGGCGTGGACCTGTCCGGACTGGTAGAAATCGTCGGTGGTACCGTAGTTGCCGATGAGCGGGAAGGTCATCACGAGGATCTGACCCTTGTAAGAGGGGTCGGTGAGACTCTCCTGATATCCGCACATTCCTGTTGAAAAAACCACTTCGCCGAAAGCGTCCGAGCGGTATCCGAAGGGTTCGCCTTCATACACCGTTCCGTCCTCGAGGACCAAGTAACTTGTTGCCATCGGGGACTTAACCATCGGAAGTTCGTATTTAATTTATATTGTTTTGAAAAAACAGGGCTAGAAATACGTTGTCCGAAATCCGACAAACCAAACAAAAAACGGTCAAATTCGCATTTGGGTAGATGGCTGTTTACATAATCATCGTGTGAATTGACAGTTATATGTTGTGTGGGCTCCCGACGGTTTTCCTCGAGGGCACGTAGATGTTTTGGAAAAATATTGCCCTCCGGCTATGACCGGAGGGGCAGTTAATGTGTTTACCTGACGAGGGTGTGGAAGTCCTGCATGGACTTGACGCCCATGTCTCCGGACCTGGCTACCCTGATGGCACCGACGGCAATCTTCGCACCGTTGATGGTGGTCAGGAAGGGTATCTCGAGTTCCACTGCGAGCCTCCTCATCCTGTGTCCGTCCCTCACGGCACCTGAGTGGTTGGTGGGGGTGTTGATGACCAGGTTGATCTCGCCGTCCCTCATGAGCGAGGTGGCGTTGGGCTTCATCTGCTCGTCGTTCCTGAACACGGGGGTGCATTCCACTCCGTGGTCCTTGAAGTACGAGGTGGTACCCTTGGTGGCGTACAGTCTGAATCCCATCTCGGAGAGTTCCTTCGCGATCTTCACGGCCTCGGGTTTGTCATGGTCGTTGACGGTGAAGTACACTCCGCCCCTGGTGGGGAGGATCTGTCCGGCTGCGGTGAACGCCTTGTAGGCTGCGGTGTCGAAGTCGGCATCGATTCCCATGACCTCTCCGGTGGATTTCATCTCGGGGGTGAGGATGGAGTCGACTCCGGGCAGTTTCAGGAAGGGGAAGACGGATGCCTTGATTGCATAGTGGTCGATGGCCCTGTAACCCTTGAGTCCGAAGTCCTTCAGCTTCTTCCCGAGCATGACCTTGACACCGATCTTGGCGAGGGGTACGCCGGTGGCTTTGGATATGAAGGGAACGGTCCTGGAAGCCCTGGGGTTCGCCTCGATCATCCAGATATCCCCGTCCTTGTATGCGAGCTGGAGGTTCATCAGTCCGATGGTCTTCAGCGCAAGTGCCAGACGGGTGTTCAGGTCGACGATCTCGTCGATGGTCTTCTGGGGCA
>CAMNNR010000095.1 GCA_946545675.1 uncultured Thermoplasmata archaeon
TCACCGGCGGAGGTATCTGCCACGCATGCAGGACCGGAATGTACGCAGGAAAGGTGCTCACCGAGTGCGCCAAGACCGGCGACTATTCCAAAGAAGCCCTCAAGCCCTACGAGAAGATGTGGCGTGACAGGATGGAGGACAAGCTCTACAGGAACTGGTTCGCAAAGGAGAAGCTCGCCACTCTCGACGACGATACCATCAACCAGCTGATGAAGCTCGTCTCCACCGCTGACATCAAGAACGTCACGGTCTACAACCTCCTCAAGGCCATCAAGGAGAAGTTCCCCCAGGTGGTCGAGGGATTCGAGGACCTGATCTGAAATTACTTAGGGCCTTCGGGCCCACTTTTAATAAAAAAATTCGAAGGATTCAGACCTTCACGGTGACGCCGGGAACGCCCGTGTTCACGATATAAGGGGTACCGCCGTGCAGGGTGATGGCCTCGGCGACCTTCTCGGGTTTGTCTGTGAGGGCGATCATGCATCCTCCTCCTCCGCTGCCGGTGAGTTTCGCACCGTAGGAGTAGGGTTGCGATGCCTTCACCAGTTTGTTGAGCTGGGGGCAGGACACACCGAGGATGGACAGGAGCTTGTGGCCGTAGGTCATGAGCTCGCCGAGCTTGACCTTGTCGTTGGATTCGATTGCTTTCAGCCCTTCGAGGGTCACGTCGCCGATCTCGTCCACGATACTCCTTGCGAACGTGTTGGTGTCCTTGTACTTGCGGACCTTCTCCACCAGGGGGCCGGTGGGTGCCCTGATCCCGGTGTTGCCGATGACGAAGGTCATCTTGGGGACATCGATCTTGGAGATGTCCCAGGATCTGTCCCCTTTGTCGATGTGCCAGAGGAAATCCTCCTTCTTGTAGGGGACGTTGAGGGCTATCCCTCCTCCCTGTACTGAAGCGGAGGTATCCATGGGGCTCCCCCTTCCCTGAGCCGCGTATTCGGCCTCGAAAGCATCCTTCGCGAGGGAGGCCTTGTCGGTGGGAAGGTGGTTGAGCGCCCTGACCGCGGCGGCATAGGCTGCAGATAGTGCCGCAGAGGATCCGAGTCCCGAACCAGAGGGCACTCTACCGTCGATGAAGACCGTCATGGGGCGGTTCCCGTGCATCTCGGAGAGATACTTCATGTGGGGACTCATGTTGTATTGGTTGGCCGGGGCCCCGTTGATCCTGAACTCGTTGCTGGGATGGGCACGCATAGAGAAGCGCATGTCCATGGCCAGTGCTATGGCTGGCTTGCCGTAGACTACGGCATGTTCGCCCAGGACGACGAATTTTCCGGGGGCCGAGACTGAGACCGATTTCATTCTAATCCGTATTTTCTCAGGGTCTCTCTGATGGCGTCGCGGGGGTTCCTCTTGTCGAGAAGAGGCTGCGGTATGTCCCACCAGGCGTCTTCGGCGTCCGAGATGGCCTTGAGATAGTCCTCGTCGCTCTCGAACTTGTCAGGGTCGATCTCCTTGAGTGCCTTGGTCTGCTCTCCGAGGAGGTCCACCTTGAACCTCATGTTCGTAAGTGCCAGACCCATGAACATATCGAGATCGGACATGACCTCGGGAGCCACTCCCGGGGGCTGGGAATCTCCGAGCATGTCAAGGATTCCGCCGGCGGTGAGTTTGAAGATCATCTTCATCTTCGCCTCTTCGCTGGGCAGTTCCATCTCGTTGATCTTCGTCATGAGGTTCTGGAACCACAGGTCGCTGAGTGCGCTGACCCTGTTGGGGTTCCTTCCGTAGACGTATTCGAAGGCTTCCTGTTCCTCGCTCTTCTGTTCTTCGTCCTCTCCAGAGAAGAGGGCTGCGTTCGGATCGTAATCTTCTTCGCTCATATCCTGCCTCCTTTGATCTTCCTGACAACATCCGCAAGTATGTCCATGCCTTTATCGATTTTCTCTTCGCTGGCTGCGTACGAGAACCTGAGATGGTTCTCGCCGAAGGTTCCGAATGCTGATCCCGGGGTGCAGATCAGACCTGCCTTCACCAGTTCGTTGGCGAGTTCCTGGGATTTCAGGGGGAGGTCGTAGGACGGGAACGCGTAGAACGCACCCTTGGGTGCGGACAGGCTCATCCCGTCTATCTCGTTGATGCGTTTGGTGATGAGGTCGCGCCTTGCCTTGTATACCTTCCTGGCGTTCTCCAGGTATGGTTCGATTCCGGGCAGGGCCTCGGTGACTCCGTACATGGCAGGCATGCCGGGGCTGGCGCAGACGTGATACTGCATCTTGACCAGGGCATCGAGGGCCTCTTCGTTGGTTATCGCAAATCCCAGTCTCCAACCGGTGACGGCCATCATCTTGGAGAATCCGCTGGCCACTACGGCCCTGTCGAGGTATGGAAGGAAGGAATTGTGCTTGCCTTCGTAGATGAAGGGGGCGTAGACCTCGTCGGAGAGTATCATGATCCCTTTGTCGTGGGCAATGTCCGCCAGGGCGTTGCGGTTCTCTTCCGTGAGGACTCCGCCGGTGGGGTTGCAGGGTGTGTTGACCACGATCATCTTCGTGTTGGAGTTGATGCGGTCCTGGATGTAGTCTATGTCGGGCTGGAAGTCGCCCTCGGTGAGCCTGTATTCCACCGGTTTTCCGCCGGCAAGTTTGGCGTGGGGGGAGTAGATGACGAATCCCGGGCTGGGCACCAGCACCTCGTCTCCTGGGTCCACGAAGGCCTGGGTGATCTCCAGGAGGGCGGTGGAACCGCTGGGGGTCACGATGACGTTCTTGCCGGTGAGTGCGGGGTTGTATCCCTTGTAGTATTCGGCGATGGCATCCCTCAGTTCGGGGATTCCCGCGGTGGGAGAATACTTGTTCTTGCCCGCCCTGGCTGCCCTGTCCATGGCTTCGATGGCGGTCATGGGGGGTTCGAGGTCGGGTTCGCCGAGACCGAGGTTGATCGAATCGGGTTTGGCCAGGTCGAACATCTTCCTGATCCCGGACATCGGGACTGCCTGGAGTCTGTCCGACACTTTCATGCCTTTGTTCATGGTGGCGGTATGTGGGATTGCGTTTATATGGGTTATTGGGGCCTGTGCCGACCTATTAATAAAGGCTGGGTCATACTCTGAAGCATGATAAAACTGGGCTACCCCGAGAAAATAGCGATCCTCGTAGCGGGATTGATCCTGTCCGTGTTCGGAATGATGGATTTCACGGGGATAACCCAGTGGGGAACTGGCTACGCAGTGCTGGCGGCAGGTTATGCCATGTCCATCGCGGGACTGTTCCTGGTGTTCATGGACCTCCGCGGAAGTGCGGATATCATGCAGGAATACAGCGATGCGGCAGAAGTTCGTGAAACCTTTGACGGAGTCCCCGACGACGATTACTGCGTGAGTCTAGACGGTGTTCAGGAATACGAGGACGACACCGAGTTCTGCGACCTCACCACAGAACCTGCTGCAGATGTGCCAGAGGTGGAATGAGATGGGCTTGGAGTTGAAGAATCTGAACGCAGCGATGCTCTACTATCTCTTCGATTCCGCCAACATGCACAGGTGGAACGATCACTTCCGCACCGTGGATCTGACCGAACTCGATAAGCAGGCGCACAAGGCGATCATCGCATGGATCCTCGGGAAATGCGAAGAATCCGCGGGCCACAGCATAGACTGGCCCAAGCTCATCGAGCACAGCCTCTTCGCATTCATCCAGAGGATCGCCATCACCGACCTCAAGCCTCCTGTGTACTACAGGATAATGAAGAACAAGAAGGCCGAGGTGAACCAGTATGTGTACAACGAGTTCCGCAGGCTCGTCCCCAACATGGCCCCCGACTTCCTGGACAGGTTCAAGGCATACCTTTCCGCCGAGAACGATTCCAAGGAGGACGACATCGTCCGTGCGGCTCACTATCTGGCTACCCGTTACGAGTTCGACCTCATCTACGATGTCAACCGTAACTCCTACGGCATCGAGAACACCCGCAGGGAGATCGAGGACCAGGTGGAGAGTTTCATGGACATCGGACTGGTGGGCATGGAGCACCTCAAGGACCGCAACGACCCTCTGACCCTGTTCGTGAACCTGGTGGGACAGCTCAGGTGCCAGCAGAGGTGGGCGAGGACTCCCCGCGAGCCCAAGACCACGGTGCTGGGACACTGCATCTTCGTGGCCAGTGCAGTATATCTCAACGACCTCGACCGTGGTGTCGACGGTACGCAGATCTACAACGATTACTACAGCGGACTCTTCCACGACCTCCCTGAGGTGCTGACCAAGGATGTCATCACCCCAGTGAAGAACAGTTCCGACGACCTTCCCGAACTCATCGGCAACATCGAGACCGACATGTTCTCCGAGAAGGTCCAGCCCCTGATCCCGGCGGAGTGGCTCGACGAGCTGAGGATAATGTCCCTGAGACCGTTCGAGAACATCAAAGGTCTGCAGAGGGACGGCGATTCCATCAAGGCCTGCGATCATCTCGCGGCTTGGATCGAGGCTTACGTCTCCATACAATACGGGATATCCTCGAAGATCCTCCGTGAAGCCAAAGTCGCCCTCGGCGAGAAGCTCATCAACGGCGGCAAGGGCGAGAGGATAGATGCGGCCAAGATCCTGGTCGACTTCGAGAATATGGAAATCTGAGGTGTCCGGGTAACATACCCAGACACCTGTTTTGTTAAAGGGATTTTATCAGAAGCTCTTCTTCTGTTTGGGTGCTTCGATCTTTTCCTGACCGCCCATGTAGGGCCTGAGGACCTCGGGAATGGTGACGCTTCCGTCAGCGTTCTGGTAGTTCTCGAGGATGGCGACCATGGTCCTGGGAAGGGCCATTCCGGATCCGTTGAGGGTGTGGA
>CAMNNR010000096.1 GCA_946545675.1 uncultured Thermoplasmata archaeon
GGACTTCACCTGTCCCTTCTGCTATATCGCCGAGGCCCGGATGAAGAAGGTGCTTCGCGATCTGGACCTGGAGAAGGACACCAAGATAGTTTTCAAGGCCTTCGAGCTCAACCCCAATTCCTCATCGGTTCCCAAGCGCACGGTGGTGGAGGGTTTTGCCCGCCATTACGCCATACCTATCGAGATGGCACAGGCGCAGGTCGAGAGGATAGAGTCCATGGGAAGGGGAGAGGGGCTCGTCTTCAATTACGGTACCGCCCACGTCACCAACACGTTCGATGCTCTCAGGATCGCGAAGCTGGCACAGTCGAAATCCAACGACCTCTGCAATGCCTACGCCGACCGTATGTACAAGGCGTTCTTCGAGGAGAACCTCATCATGGCCGACCGCGACGTCATCCGCAGGATGGCAGAGGAGATCGGCATGGATGGTGAAGAGGTCTCCCGTGTCCTGGAGAGCGGTGAGTTCTCGGATGAGGTGAGGCAGGACGAATACGAGGCCAACCGTCTCGGGCTGAGTGCGGTGCCATTCTTCGCCATCAACCGGAAGTACGGGATCCCTGGGGCCGTCGATGCCCGGGAAATGGCCAGGATGTTGCTGAAAGCCTACGATGACGAGGAAGCTGAGGCTACGAATCCCGGCATGGTCTGCGGACCCGATGGCTGTCATCCGGTGGACGGCGGGAAGGAATGAAGAAAGCGGTCATATACGACAGTAACACCGGCAACACCAAGGCGATGGCGGAGGCCATAGCCGAAGGTGCCAGGGAATCCGGTGCGGATGTGTACTTCACCCAGGCCGATCAGGCGGATATCGAGGAAGCACTGTCCTGCGATGTCCTTTACCTCGGATGTCCTGCCATGGGGGTGGAGATGGTCGGAGACGCACAGACCGATTTCTGCCGTTCGGTGGGGATGAGATTCAGCGGCAAGAAGGTCGCCCTTTTCGGCTCCTGTGCCCACGGCGAAGGTATCTGGATCCGTGGATGGGCTTCGAAGATCAAGGCCTATGGCGGAAAGGTAGTCAATTCCCCCGGATTGATCTGTGTTCTGCACCCTGACGAAACCAAACTGGAGGAATGCAGATCGCTGGGCAGGGACGGTTTCCCCTGACAGCGGTTTTATACTCCCCAGTACATACCAGCACTTATGTCAGACAACGCCGAAAAGGTGCTCGTAATACCCGATGGAACCGTAGATATAGCCGCCGAAGCCTACAAGGGCTGCACCGACTACACCTCCGTGATCGTCCCGAAGGGTGTGAAGACCATCGGCGACCGTGCGTTCGAGGGCTGCACCGGAATCACCAAGGTGGAGCTCCCCGAATCGCTCCTGACCATCGGAAAATCCGTTTTCAAGGGGTGCACCTCCCTTACGGACATCAACCTTCCCGGTTATCTCGAGAGGATCGGAGACACCGCCTTCGAGGGTTGCACCGCAATGACCCAGATTGAACTCCCCGATATGCTAGAGTTCATCGGGGCCCGTCTCTTCGACAAATGCGATAACCTCAACAACGTCACCATCAACAGGGACAACCCGTTCTATCGCATGGAGAAAGGCATCCTCTACTCCCACGATTTCCGCGAGCTCGTCCAGTGCATGGGCGACCGCAAGAGGGAGAGCATCGGACTCACCATGTACACCCAGAAGATCAAGAGGTTCGCTTTCGAGGGCTGCACAGGCCTGAAGAAGGTCGAGATTCCCCGTTCCGTCAGGGATATCGGTGACCGTGCCTTCGCAGGATGCACATCTCTGGAGGAGGCAATAATCCCAGGCGCCGTCCTCAATCTCGGAAGGGATATCTTCAGGGGCTGCACAGCCCTCAAGAAGCTCGATGTTCCTGAGAAATTTGAGGATATGCTCGGGTATCTGGAGGATCCTTTCTACCCCTTCTCCGGTTATTCGATCAGGGACATGATGGACTACTGATCACAGTAGATCAACCAGTTCGGCCGCTTTACGGCGGCTGACGGGGTCGGCCCCCATGCACATATCAGGCAGACCGGGTACCAGCAGCTTGCCTCCGAAGACCCAGTTCTTCAGTTCGCATTCCAGATTGATGACTGATTCGGAATCTAGGAAGATTATATCCTCGAACCTGTCAGAGGTTGCGATCATGAACACCTTCTTCCTCTCGAAATCGTCGGATCTGGAACAGTCGAAGGTGACCTTGTGGACGACGCGGTTCAGGGCAGTGGGGGTGAACCTCCCTTCGATGGCGAATGCGAAGACTATCGCATCGCAGGACGGTACCGATTGGGCGAACGTACAGACGCAGTCCTCGTTTCCGCATCCTTCCCCACCGGCCTGACGGCAGTGGCCTCCGCAATGGCAGGTGTGGCTGAATTCGGTCTTGACCTCGAGGACTTCGTGGCCCTTTCCCCTGGCTGCGTCGGCGAAGGAATCTGCCAGTGCGGTTACTGCGCCGTCGTCGATCTCGGTGATGCGGACCAATGCGATTCTGGACATCGGCGGTTAATCACAGCATCCTCAATAATATTTTACGGGGAATCAATCCTTCTCAGGTTCCCAGAACTCATTCTCCCTCAGTTCCCTGAGGTAGGTGTGGATGGGTTCTACCGATTCGCAGGCGAAGGCGGTGAGTTCTTCGAGGGCGACATCATCGGCTTGTATCCTTTCGGAGAGGGCGAACAGATCAGCGAATGAGGGATGGGTCTCGGTAAGATATCCATCCTCATCCATCGAATCAAGATGATGTGCCAGGTATACTATGTTGGAGGAGATCTGACCCTTCAGGTCCCTCCTGCCTTCCGGCTTCCCGGCCTGGATCATCTCGGCGGTGTCATCAAGGCGTTCGCAACACTCGATGGCGAGTTCCAGTACAGAAGGCAGCTCGGGAAGGTCACCCGCACGGTAGCGGTCCAATCTCTTGGAGACCTCTTCGAGCACGCCGTTCACAGAGGTGTTCATGGTACGGCAGCGGCGGCGGAGGGCAGCGCTGTCGCCGTCATGGCCGTCAAGGAGCTCCAGCATTCTCTTCGTGAGTTCCGCGGATTCGCGGGAGAGCTCCTCCATCTCGGCTTTGCATTCCTCCAAGGAGCCTTCGAAACCGTCCATATTGCAAAAGATGTTCCGTCGAGTATTTTAGTATGTCCTGTATTCCAGGTCCCAAGATCATCCATGTCGGAGCTCACGCAGACCGAGGAATTCAGATTTTTCAGACAACTCACACAGGTTCCCCGCCCTTCGGGACATCTCGACCGTATCCGTGCCTACATCAGGGATTTTGCCGCTGAGCACGGACTGCCCTGCGAGGAGGACGAGGCAGGGAACATCCTCGTCAGAAGGGAGGGGACCACCCGCACAGTTGTCCTACAGGGGCACATGGACATCGTCCCCACCTGTGTTCCCGGAAAGGATTTCGATTTCGTCTCGCAGCCTCTGGAACTGAGCATCGAAGACGATTGGGTCACCGCTGAGGGAACCACTCTCGGAGCTGATGACGGCGCAGGTCTGGCACTTATCCTCTGTGCACTCACGGATCCATCCCTGGACGGATATTCGATCGAGGGTCTGTTTACCGTGGACGAGGAGATAGGTCTCATCGGGGCCACCCGTCTGCAGGAGGACTGGGTCACCGGCAAGATGCTCATCAATCTCGACAACGAGGATGTGAGGGAGATCGTCATCGGTAGTGCGGGAACAGCTGATGTCGAAGCAGTGTTCGATTTCATAAGATCCGTAGATAACGGGGATAGTTACCGCATCGAAATCTCCGGACTCAGGGGAGGACATTCCGCCATGGAAATCGATGGGAACCGCGGCAATGCGATATTGTTGTTGGCTGGTTTCCTGAAATCATTCGACGGCGTGAGGATTTCCTCTTTCAATGGGGGCACAGCACCCAATGTCATCCCGCTTTGCGCAAAAGCGGAATTCACGGTTCCGGCAGGGACAGATGTGTATTCCGTTTTCGACGAATTCGTCGCGGAGATGACGGAGAACTTCGATGAGCCAGACATGACGATGTCGCTGACTGGTTGCGATGCAACCCCCAGCTGGACCTCGGCCGAGAGCACTTCGTTTCTTGACAGTCTGCTCATGTGCCCCAACGGAGTCCTCGAAAGGGACGAATACGGGGTGAAGACCTCATCAAACATCGGGATCGTATCCTGCTGGCCCCTCGGGAATGATGAGCCCGCAGATCTCGTGAGGATCGTCGTGAAACCCCGCAGTTCCGATTATGATAGGTTAGAGGAACTGGTCGATACCATCTGCGCCATTTTCCGCGGGAGGAGGGCGGAGGCGGAGCGTCCTGAGATAATCCCCGCTTGGAAGGAGTCGGAGGAGAACCGTATCGTGAAGACTGCCATCTCTATCTACTGCGATTTCTTCGGAAGGGAACCCATCGTCACCGTGACCCACGGCGGACTCGAGTCGAGCACGATCAAGAGCAGGAATCCTGGCATGGAAGCAGTATCCGTCGGGCCCACCATCATCGGTGCACACACGCCGGATGAACGCTTGGACCTCAGGACCTTAACCCAGATGAAGGGATATGTGCTAGAACTCGTGAAAGCACTGTCCCGCTGATAGCGATATCTTTATTGCTGGTCAGCCATTCGGTCCTCAGAGGAATAAAAATGGCCGCAACCGTTGTGTGTGCAAACTGCACCCTGAGAATCCCCTATGTTGTCTGCCGTACCTGCTACAAACAGTACAACATCGATGCTGAGAAGTGCCCCAAGTGCGGAGAGGAGAACCTTCACCTCTGTCCCCGCTGCTGGACTTCTTTCAAGATCTGAAACCCCAAAAATAC
>CAMNNR010000097.1 GCA_946545675.1 uncultured Thermoplasmata archaeon
AGATTCCGGGGACCTTGTCGTTCAGGATGTATTCAATCTCGCCTGTATCGCTGTCGTAGGTGGCGGCACCGATCTTCTCGTCGTCGAAATACACTCCGGTGAGGACGGTCCTGCGGGGTCCGAGGGCGGTGAGGTCCTTCAGGAGCCCGTCCACCCATTCCTCCGTGTACGGCCCTTCCCTGTACTCGCGTCCCAGGAGGAGACAGGCCTCGGTTATGTTGGGTTTGAACACGTCAGCGCGGGCGCAGAGCTCCTTCATGTGCAGCGGGAAGGATTCGTTGAATGTGGGGTATAATTTCCCGTTGTCCGCCATGGCAGGGTCCACTACGACAATGACAGGATCGTCCCCCATGGTGTCCACGATGTTGCAGGCGATGGAGATCTGCTCCTCGTTGCAGATGAAACCGGTGTACATACTGTCGAACCTCAACCCGAGGTCGTGCCAGTGGGAGAACACGGGCTTGATCTGGTCGGTGAGGTCGAGATATGTGTAACCTGGGATCGCCGTATGGGCGGAGAGAAGGGCATCGGGCATGACGGTGCATTCGTGCCCGCATGCCGATATGATAGGTAAGGCGACGGTAAGGGAACACTTTCCGAAGCAGGATATGTCGTGCAAGGCAAGTACGCGTTTCAGACGGTGTCCCGACATCTTCAACCCTCATTTGCGAATGGATTTGCCCAGCTGGTAAGCTTTCTCGACGTAATCGGTCCTATCTAGGTCCTTGGGGACGGTCACACCGAGGGCGTTGAGCATGCCGATGCTCTCGGAGCCCATGTAGCCCAGCAGGTTCCTGTACTGCTGGTTGGCACCCTCGGAGGAGGCAATCCCCACGTCAGCGGAAGCGGTGATGAGTCCGAACAGGGGCTTCTTCTTGCGGAGGAACTCGTCGAAGGAGTAGAAACGGTCCATGACGGTCTTCAGCTGTGCGGTGATTCCGAAGTAGTAGATGGGGGTGACGAACACCACGGCATCGGAGGAGCGAATCTCCGCCTCGATGGATGGCATATCGTCGGTCCAGACACAGATCCCGTGGACCTTGCACTTGTTGCATCCGATGCAGGGATGGACGTTCTTCTGAGAACATCTGATCGAAACGACCTCGTGGCCTGCTTCCTCGGCGCCTTTCGTGAAACTCTTCGCCAGTGCGGCGGTGGTTCCCTCGGCGTGGGGACTTCCGAGAAGAAGGAGAATCTTCATATTCTGGTCTATCACGCAGTCTATATTTATCGCTATCACCGAAGATTGGTTTTCCGAGAGGTACGATGAAGTTGGAGCATTAACCCGACTGAATAGATTCGTGATAGGCTATTTTATATCTCGATTGATAGGGGGGAACATGCGTTCATCGGATTCCTACCTTGAGAAAGCACTGGCAGAGTTCAACGACAAGGTCAACGCCCTGGAGAACTCCGGCAACGAGAGGGAACTGATAGATGCATACCTCAACCGCGGAAGCGTCCTATCCATGATGGATTCGATCTTCTCGGCCATCGACGACTTCCAGGAGGCCATCGACCTCATCAAGAAACTGGAATCCGAGGGCACTGTCCTGGATCCCGGATACACGATCAAAGCTTACGTATCCAGGGGAGAGCTCCAGTCCGAGGAGACTATGAAGGACATGCTCGACGACTACCGCGTCGCCGCATCTAAGCTAAAGGAGATCGGGGACAGCTGCAGGTTCTACGACAGGAAGGACCTGATCGAGATGTGCATCGATTGCTCCGGGGATTTGATTGACAACGATTTCTGCGAGGATGCGAAACCCTTCCTCGACAAGGGCCTTTCTTTGGTCGTGGGGGCGAAGGACGCTTACAGCCGTAACAGGTACGTGGAACTCAACAACCTCGCGGGACAGGCAAACATGGACGGAGAGTCCACCGAGACCGCGATGAAGTACTTCTCCGAGTCCGTCAGGGTGGGAAGGGAACTCATCTCCGTAGGGGAGATCGAATCCGAGATGGATCTCGTGCTCGCGCTGGTTTACAAGGGCGACGTCGAGGATGTCCTCGGGAAGACGGATGACCTCATCTCCGACCGCGAGGCGGCCATAGAGCTCCTGGAGACCATGAAGTACGAGAACAGGCTCGATGACGAGGAACTCCTCTCCAATCTCCACGGCGAGACCGCCCAGATCTACATGAAACAGGGCAGGATAAAGGACGCCGAGAAGCACCTGGTGAAACAGGTCGCCTACAACCTCAGCGGATCCACCCAATATCTCGACGAGAACGCCGAGAGATGATTCATTCCTTCAGTTCCTGATAATCCTTTAGGAACTGTTCCGCTTCAGCGACACCGTTCTCCGCAGCCTTCTTCATCCACTTGACGGCTTCGCGCTCGTTGTTCTTCACGCCTTTGCCGTCTCCGTACATGAGGCCGAGGGAATACTGGGCCTGGGGATAATCGTTCTTGGCTGCCAGCTCGTACCATTTGAGCGCCTTGGCATAATCGACGTCGGTGCCCACGCCGTCCTCGTAGCATACCCCGAGGTTGTACTGGGCGATCACGTGTCCCCTGTCCCCGGCCTTGAGGAACCATTCCACCGCTTTGGACTCCGATTTCTTCACTCCGATACCGTTGAGGTAGAACGTGCCGAGGGTGTACATGGCCTTGATGTTGTCGGCTTCGGCTGCGGTCTGGACAAGACTCGCGGCGTAATCGTCGTTCCTCTTGACCCCCTCTCCGAGATGGTAGGCGAGTCCGAGGTTGAAATTCGATTTCACGTTGCCGAGGGAAGAGGAGCGCTCCCACCATACGACTGCCTTCGAAGGGTCCTTCATGGTCCCCAGACCGTCGTGGTACATCACCCCGACACCATACATCGCTTCAGCGTTCCCGGATTCGGCTGATTTCTTCAGGAGCTTGAAAGCCTCCTTGTATTCGCCCTTGGAATAGAGTTTGCTTCCTTCCGCATAGTCGCGGTCAGGGTCCTTGGACTTCTTGCCGAATCCGAACATGGGACTCGTATCTCCGCCCAAGTCTTAACGTTAGCGGATGAGGATCCCCGCCAGATTGGGGTCGAATCCCTCCGAGGAACAGTTGATGTACAGGTACTCGAAGGCGGATACTGTGGTGACTGAACACACGAGCATCACCACGAAGGGGACGTCGAAGACCACTAGAAGGAACGGGGTCAGGAAAAGGAGAAGGCCGGCGACCTTGTTCAGATAGGTGTGGACGAAGGCAGGCTTGCCGAAGCGTCCTGTACCGATACCCAGGGAGACCAGGCGGACGGCTGCGATGGCAGCGATCCACATGACCATCCATTCCTCCCAGACGAGATGGGGGATGAGGCAGTAGAGGAGGATTACCGCGACCATGGCGTCGGCGATGCTGTCGAACACGCCGCCGTACATCGATACTGATTTCGTACGTCTCGCGACCTGACCGTCCAGGACGTCGGTGAGACCTATGATTGCGTACAGAATGAGGAACTCAGGAGACAGCGGTACGAGGAGTATGAGTAGGAATGCCAAAGCCATCCTCGAAAAAGTGACCGTGTCTGCAGCCCTGGAACGCACACTGCACCATCGAAAACCATAATAAATAACTTGACCAATTTAAAGCATGGATTCTGACCAGATGCCGCCGGAACTCATAGTCATTAAGTCGATACCAGGTACTTTTTTGCTGTCCAGAGACGGGCGGAGCTATATCTGTTCCGCCAATGGCTACCGTCTGAAACTGACTTTCGGTTGGAACGGCAGCGGTCAGACCGTGGATGCGGAACTCAGGGACGGCCACAAGGTTCATACCTTCGTATGCCAGCCATTTCCCTGCGGACACATCTCGGATACGATCGCCCCCTGGTTGGAGGAGGTCACCGCTGAACGCGTGGAGAACTTCACCGAGGAGGTCCAATACTTCGATTCGTCCGATGGTAGACTGGCGTATTGGGCGTACGATACCCATCTGGACACCGTCCCCATAGTCTTCGTGCACGGGGGCCCCGGAGGGGACAGCAACCCGGTGAAGGCCAGGAGGCTCTGCACCGGACACCCTGTGTATCTCTTCGATCAGATGGGGTGTGGGATGTCCGACCCCATTACGGATTTTAGTTCCTGGAAGGTCGAGGATTATATCCGCGAGATGACGGAATTCATAGATTCCATCCCGTCGGAGAAGGTCATCATCTACGGGGCATCATGGGGTGCCGGTCTGACTCTGGCATATGCTTCTGCCACGGGATGCAGGAAGGTCTCCGCACTCATACTGTGTTCACCATTCTTCAGTCCCAGGATATGGAACGAGGACGCGGAGACCAACCTCCGTGCCATGGGCGGGGATTATCTCGAGAGGATGCGGAAGTGCCTCGAGAATAAGGATTACGGGATGGAGTTCAAGGAGATTCTGGGAGAGTACAACGCCCGCTACCTGTTCTGCCTCCCGGAACACCGCGAATGGGCCCTGGCGGCTGCCGAGGAAGAACCGAACGAGGTATTCAGGAACCTATGCGGACCCAACGACATGGTCACCGACGGGAAGCTGAAGGACTTCGACATCACCCCGGCTTTGGATTCTCTTGATATCCCGGTCTTGTTCATGAGCGGGGACAGCGACCAGGTCACCGTGGAGAGAATGGTGGCTTACCACAGGGCGGTGAAGGGTTCCATGATTTCCATCATCCCCCGTGCGGGGCACGTGGTCGCCTCGGAACAGTTCGATTCCTACAGGGATGCGATACTCACTTTCATCAGGAAGCTTGACGAGTCTCCTTGAGGAACCC
>CAMNNR010000098.1 GCA_946545675.1 uncultured Thermoplasmata archaeon
CCATCTCCACCGGCAAGCACGAGATCTCCATGAGGATAAACTCCCAGATGACCAAGACCTTCAAGAGGAAGGTCTTCGTCGACGAGAACAACTTCAAGCTCAAGATCGTCAGGAACAAGGACAAGACCTTCACCTGGGATTTCGACGAGTATTGATCCTCCACATACCATAGAAAACGCCGGCAATCCCGGCAAAAATCCTCTCGGAATAGCCCCGGGAGGATTCCGATTTTCGAATGTGCCAGTAATCCGCAAACATATCGGACCAAGTTATTTATATTCAGAATTTGATGGATATATCCAATAAATTCGGAATGATTATCATGGAGATCAGACGGGACAGATATCTGGAGCGCCTAGACAGGCTCAGGTTCAAGGGCGGTGTGAAGATCGTCACCGGACTCAGACGCAGCGGTAAATCCTACCTCCTGTTCAACATCTTCCGCGATCATCTGCTGGAATCTGGGGTGCCGGAGAAGAACATCATCTCCATTGCGTTGGATTCGATAGAGAACAAGCCCCTTCGCAATGCGGATGCCCTATACAAAGAAGTCGTCTCCCGCATGACTGACGATTCCGAATACTACGTGATGATCGACGAGATCCAGCTTGCGGAGGACTTCGTCGAATTCGTCAACGGCCTATTGGGCAAAAAGAACGTGGACCTCTACATAACAGGAAGCAATTCCAGATTCCTTTCCTCGGACATAGTCACTGAGTTCAGGGGCAGGGGAATGGAGATCAACGTCCGCCCCCTGTCGTTTTCCGAATACCGCCAAGCGGTGGATACCGATGATAATTCTGCCTGGCTCACCTATCTCACTTACGGCGGCCTCCCCGAGACCGTGGCTTTGGCGGAAGAGGAGAAGTCCAACTACCTGACAAATCTGATCAAAACCGTGTACCTGAAGGACATCATCGAGAGGAAGAAGGTTCAGATGCCTGATGTCTTGGCAAATATCTTCGAAATCCTTTCTTCAGCCGTGGGTTCCCTGACCAATCCCAACCGCATCTCCTCCATCATGCACAATCACAAAATTAAGGTTGATGACCATACTGTATCGAATTACATCTCCTACCTCGAAGATGCCTTCCTTTTCGAACAATCGAAGAGGTTCGATCTCAAGGGAAACGGGTACATCGATACCCCTTCGAAGTATTACGCAGTCGATCTGGGACTCAGGAACGCAAAACTGGGTTTCCGTCAGAACGAATACAACCACCTCATGGAGAACGCCATCTACAACGAACTGAAGTACAGAGGATACCTGGTGGATGTCGGGGTGATCGGCATCAGGGAATACCGTGAGGGGAAGAGGGAATACAAACAACTGGAGATCGATTTCGTCGCTAACAAAGGGAGTGACAGGATCTACCTCCAATCCGCTTACAGGATGGATGACCCAGAGAAGAAGAAACAGGAACTCAGGCCCTTCCTGAAGATGAATGACGGTTTCAGGAAGATCGTGCTGGTCGGAGACAATGTGCCGCCCCATGTAAACGAGAAAGGCGTTCTGATCATGAACGTCATCGACTTCATGAAGGATCCGGATTGCCTTGGAAGATGATAGTCAGAATTTTTTGGATATATCCAATAAATTCGGAATGGATAAGATTGTCACCGGGCAGATCATGCGAATATCGCAAACATGGCCCAAGCAATCGTGACGAAAACGGTCACGGCAGTGGACCGGTTGATGTACCTCCGGATGGCCGAAGCGCATACCAGAGCCATCTCGCAGTTCCCGGAGGATTCGTACTCAAGCACCCTGTCCAGCCTCCCGACTACCCTGAAGCAGAACAGTAGGATTAGAACGTACACGATGGTAGGGATCAGTGAAGCGTAAATCTGGACCGTATCCACCCCCAGGAGTATCATCGCTATGCCGACGATGATCACGAAAACGGGCATGGCCATCTGGGAGATGCCCACTGCATATGTGGCAATCCCCTTGGAGATGGGAGTGGTGTATTTCTTCCACATGTGTGTGGAGTACAAGCGCAGCCAAGGGATGGTTATTTTCTGACACTCCTTATCTACAAATCCCACGCCAGATCATTGCTACGGTCGCATATTTGCCCATTGGGTCAACCATTCAAGGCGACCACACCAGTTTCCCCTTATAGAACTCAGCGACCTTGTAACCCTGCCCCGAAACGGAATAACCTATCATTGCGACATCGTTTTCGCTGTACTTCCTGGAGATCTCCTGGGCAAAAATTATCAGATCGTTGAAGTCGAAAGTGTTGTCCTCACTGCCCTGATAGGTATCTGAGAATTCCCTTTCCTCATAGATGGGGGTCCTGCTGATCTCGTACATGTACCCGTCGCTCCAACCCTGTTTATGGACCTGCTCACCGACCTTCACCTTCTCGGTCCAGGTCTGCTCAAAGGTCCTTGTGCGCCTAATGAAGAAAGGCGGCGAATATTTCTGCTTGATCTGACACAATGTTCCCGCGAGTTCCAGCAATTCTATGGTATCCGGATCCATGGGCGTCCTGAAACATTCATACTCCGGATGCGACTTGTCGTATTTCCATCTGGAATAATACTTGAAGGATAGTTCCAGATCGCGTTTCGTACCGGTGCCGTTCAAATAGAAACGCGCCAGGGTACCGGAGGCATCCGGTATACCAGCATCGCTGGCGATCCTCAGCCAGGAGATGGCTTCCGTATCCCTATTCTCAATGATGAGCGACAACGCGATGCGGTAGGCCGAGGGCATATCGCCCTTCTCATGCGCCTTCTTCAGATAGTATATCCCCAGATGGACGTTGTTATACGGTGCGTTGCGTTCGGTGTAGATACCGCCCAGTCTTTTACAGGCCTCGAGATCGCCCGCATCGGCAGCCTTCTTCAGGAATCCTATTCCCTCCGTGACGTTCCTCGGGACCACTTCGCCTTCGAAATAAAGGTTACCCAGGACCCTCATGGATTCCACATCACCCTTGTCAGCGGCCAAACGGTACCACTTCACCGCTTTCGAAGGGTCCCTGAATCCGTATTTGGATGAGAGATGGACCTCGGCAAGCTTTTTGATGAATGGGAGATGACCCTTTTCCGCCGAGAACGTGAGTAGCTCTACCGCCTTGGCGGTATCCGCGTCCGTACCTTTGCCTTCGAGATACAGGAGTCCGACCATCCCGGCAGACTCCGTGTCCCCGCGATTATAGGCGAAGTTGAACAGTCTGAATGCTTCGCTGTATGCACCTTTTCTGTGGTAATGGAGGGCAAGATTGAACATGGCGTCAACATCGCCCTTTTCGACAGCCATGTTGTAAAGACGGATGCCTTCTTTCTCATCCTTCGCTACGCCTTGGCCTTTCAGGTACATATCTCCGAGGGATCTCATGGCACTGGTATTCCCGCCTTGGACGGCTTTCGTATACCATTGGATGGCGAGCCCGTAGTCCTGTTTTACTCCCCTGCCAGTACGATACGCACCCCCCAGATTATTCATCGCCCAGTATTCACCTTTCTCTGCCCGGGACTTACTGTATCTTACCCACTCTTCATCATCAGGGGGGCGGATCAGGTTTTTATTATACATCGAATCCAGATAATCGTAGGCGGCCTTCACCCCGTGCTTTCCCGCACTCCTCAGCAGCCTGGCCGATTCATTATAATTCTGTTGGACGAGTTTACCCTCGCAATACATGACACCGAGCTTCATCTCAGCTTCAGGATATCCCTGATTGGCGCTGTTGGTTATCAGCGAGACCGCTTCGTTCTGTCCACCTGCTCTTTGGAGCAGGATGCAGCCCAGCCGGTATTGAGCTACCCTGTTTCCTGATGCGGCGACTTTGCGGAGCAGTCCCATCAGTTCATCGGGTTTATGGTAGGGGCCGTTGCTGTCTCCGTAGATCTCGATGAGCATCGTCATCGCGAGATACATGCCTGCGGAAGCAGCCTCCTCGATGAGTTTCACTCCTTTTGCCTGGTCCTTGGGCATGAGGTCGCCGCTGTAGTACATCATACCGACGATCGCTTTCGCGCGCACATACCCAGACTCGTAAGCGGGCATGACGAGATCCTTCGCCTTGGCATGATTGGCGCCGACCACACGTCCGGTGTAGTGCATGATGCCTATCTCCGCTTTCGCTTCGACGGAACCGTTCGCCTCCGCGGATCTGAACAATTGCAATGCCTTCTGCGGATCGCATTTATCCCCGGCCAACTCCGACAGATAGATACCGTACTTCACTTTGGCCGGTATGTATCCGCTCTGAGCCGCCTGCCTGAAACATTCCCCAGCCTTTTCGACAGATTTTGAAATTCCCGGATATCCTTCCAAGTGCAATACGCCCAGGTCGTGGAGCGCTCTGACGTAACCGTGTTCAGCGGATCTCCTCAGGAAATCTATGAAAAGACCGTTGTTCTGTTTCGCTCCCACACCGTCCCTGTAGCACAGTGCCAGGATGTATTCTGATTGCGGTTCATTCAGCTCAGACGCCTTCGTAAAACACTCGACGGCCTTGCCGTAATCGCGAGCTACGCCCACACCTTTGTAGTACATCTTTCCGAGTGCGGCCCAGGCCTGTGCACCCCCTTTATCGGCGGATTTCTGATAATACTTGAGGGCTGCTTCATAATCTCCTTCAGCCTCGGCACGTTGTCCCAGACCGAACAGTTCTTGAGGGTTTTTAGCCAATTTAGAAAAAAGTCCGCAC
>CAMNNR010000099.1 GCA_946545675.1 uncultured Thermoplasmata archaeon
ACATCACCGGGCCCAACATCCCCAAGATGTTCCACATCGAGGACGAGAAGCTCACGGTGGACGACAACAGGCTACTCCTCCCCGTGGAGGTCCCCCCGTCACTCAAGATAGTCTCCATGGCATTCCTACTGCCCAGCAAGGACTCCGCCCTCACCTGGAGGGGACCTGTCAGGTCCAGCGCGGTACAGCAGTTCATCGAGGACGTCAACTGGGGCCCCCTCGACTACCTCGTCATCGACATGCCTCCGGGAACCGGCGACGAAGCCCTTTCCATCATCCAGTACATCCCCAAGGCCGACGGGACCGTCATCGTCACCACCCCCCAGGATGTCTCCCTGCTCGACGCGAGGAAGACCGTCACCTTCTCGGCCATCGCCAACATCCCGATCATCGGTATCGTCGAGAACATGAGCGGATTTGTCTGCCCCCACTGCGGAGAGGTCACCAACATCTTCAAGTCCGGAGGAGGCGAGGATGCCGCCAACCAGCTCGGAATCCAGTTCCTCGGACGCGTACCCCTGGAGCCCGGCGTCGTACAGTCCGGCGACAAGGGTATGCCCATCGTCATCGCAGAGCCCGAGAGCGCTTCCGCGAAGGCCTTCAACACCATCACCAAGAAGATCGTTCAGACCATCGAGAACGACCGCGCCTATCTCGAGAAGCAAAAGAAGAAGGAAGAGGGCCAATGAAGGTCGGAGTCGTCGCCGAGGGCGACACCCTCGACTCCCTCGTGGGAGAGGACTTCGGCCATTCGCCGTACTTCCTGATCGTCGACCTGGATACCTACGACTTCACCGTGGTGGAGAACGAGTACGCCAATGGTGACGGTGCGGGATACAAGGTGGCCAACGCCATCGTCGGCCTGGGAGTCGATGCGGTCATTGTCGGCGGCATAGGCACCCACGGCATCAAGATCCTCCAGGATGCGAAGATCCGCGTATGGTATGATGCCGACGGAACGGTCGAAGAGAACCTCGACGATTTCAAGAACCGTATCGAACTTGAGAAAAAATTCGAAGGGAAACAGTGAGGGGTCCGCCCCTCACACTCCCTGCTTATCTCCCCAGATCAGTTTGTGCAACTGGGGGAGAACCAGGACATCCAGTTTTTTGGCGACGACTTCCTCTGCGAGGAACCTGATGCTGATACCGCCGACCGCACTGAAGATGACATTCGTCTTCACAGGATGCTGTTTCAAAAACTCCTCCGCATAGGCGAGATCCTTCTCGTCTGCGATGACGAATTTGAGCTGATCCTTCATCGTGAGCCTTTCCAGATTCGGGAGGAACATCCTGTCCTGCATGCCTGAAGAAGGGCACTTGATGTCCATGCTGATGATGATCCTGTCGCTGTCTGGCACTATGGAGAGGTCCTTGGAACCGTTGGTCTCCAGGACCACCGTTTTACCGGCTTCCACGAGTGCCTTCAGGAACTCCGGGGCATCGGCCTGTTCGAGCGGTTCCCCGCCTGTGAAGCATACGTTCTCCACGTCGCCTATGAGTCCCATGACTTCCGGGATTGACATCTCCTTTCCGACACTGTAATCCTGCGAGAACGCGGTATCGCACCAGGAACAGCGGAGATTGCAGCCTGCGGCCCTTATGAAATAGGTCAGGCGTCCGATCTTCAGACCCTCTCCCTGGAGGGACAAGAAGTTCTCGACCACCCTCACTGCTGGACACCGTCCGCATAGGGGATCTCGTCTTTGTATCCGGCCTGCCTGAAGCCTTCGAGCCTGAGTCTGCAGGAATCGCAGTGCCCGCAGGCCTTGTCTCCCCCGTTGTAGCAGGACCAGGTGAGCTCGAGAGGTGCTCCGAGCTTCTTCCCGAGACGCACGATGTCCGCCTTGGAACTGTGCAGGATGGGGAGCATGATCTTGATGGGGTGGCCTTCGACACCGCATTTGGTGCCCTTTGCGAGCATCTCCTCATAGGCCTCGAAGAACTCGGGGCGGCAGTCGGGATAACCTGAATAATCCACCACGTTGGCACCGATGTAGATCCTGTCGGCATCCACGGATTCGCAGAGTCCGGCTGCGATGCTGAGGAAGACGATGTTCCTTGCTGGCACATAGGTTATCGGTATCTCGGCGGAGAGTTCGCCCTCCCTGTCGAGGGGGACATCTATGTCCTTCCTCGTGAGGGCGGAACGGAACGAACTGAGGTTGAGGTCGATGACCACGTGGCTGACGTTGTAGTGCTTGCAGACGTTCTCGGCAGAGATGAGTTCCTTGGTGTGCCTCTGTCCGTACCTGAAACTCAGCGCGGTGACCTCACAGCCGTCATCCAGCGCCTGTGCGAGGGTCGTGGTGGAATCCAATCCTCCGGATAGGAGCACCACTGCCTTGGGCATTCAGAACACCACCGTGTACCAAGCGGTCTGCCCGCGTTCCTCGTCGAGGCCGACGGAGAGGGACCTCACGTTGGAGGGGATCTTTACCTCCTTCACCATACGTTCAGCCATCATCTTGGTCATCTCCTCCGCGGTGGTGGTGGGGACGTCCAGGTACCTCACGTCCATCTTGGGGAACATATACTTCTTGCCATTGCACTCGACGTACACGAGATCGTCTTTCTCCTCGATGTGCACGATGTCGGATTTTGCGGGAAGGAGGACCGCGTGGTCCATCTCCTCCATCATCTTCCTGAGCATCTTCTTGAGATCGACGAAGTCCATGATCATCCCATCCTTGCCGATGTCCCCCTCCAAGCGTAGGCGGAGCACGTAGCTGTGACCGTGGAGTCTGGAACACTTCTCGTGGTTGGGGATGAAGTGACATGCGGAATACTTGATGCCGGCGTGCTCGCCGTCGATCTCCAGGATGCTCATTTCTTCATCTCCGCGAGTCTCATGGCAAGGATGATCGAATCGGTGAAGTCGGTCTTCACACGGGAAGTATCGATGAAGACCTTGTCTGTGTTGATGAGAGGCGCTCCGAATGCAGGCGCGTTGCCGAGGAAGTGCATGGTCCTGAAGATCAGGTTGCCGGTGATTCCGTTGGGTGCGATGATGAGGTCTGCCTCCTCCACTGCATCTTCCAGGAGGATCTGTGCATCGTAGGAGTCATGACCGGCTTTATTGAGCCTCTTGACAATCTCCAGCGCATCTGAGATGCTCTCGTCGACGACATCGATCCTGCCGA
This sequence comes from uncultured Thermoplasmata archaeon, assembly GCA_946545675.1. Taxonomy (GTDB): domain Archaea; phylum Thermoplasmatota; class Thermoplasmata; order Methanomassiliicoccales; family Methanomethylophilaceae; genus Methanomethylophilus. The sequence continues at coordinate 3,143 of CAMNNR010000099.1, forward strand.
GGTCCTCGTCCCTTCCGCCGGACATGACCGCGATGCGGACGTGGTCACATCCGAGACTCTTCATGAGTGCCTCGGAACGCTCGGCCATGGATACACGGTCCTCCACGGTCCAGCCTTCGTCTATACCTACCGGGGCCATGAAGACGGCCCTGTCCATATAGCCCATGATGACTACCCTCTGGAGACTTTCGAGACCGAGTGCCTGTTTGATCAGGGGCAGGAGTTTGGAGGATGACATGTCCCCGCGGACCGCGGCATCGATAGCCCCGCTCGCGAGATCCTCTGCCAGTTTCTTGGGGTCCCTGTAGATGATCACGTTGGGGTTGTTGAGGGCACGGACACTCACTTCGACGAATTTGGAGTCGGGTGCACACCCGATTCCGACCTTGACATTCGGAAGGTTCTCCTCCCGAAGTATATCGGACTTACGCATACTCCGTCTATCGGTCGAGGATTATTAATTTCTATCGCGTGCGTGGTTGCTCTTAGGCAGACAAATAGAAGTGCCAGACACCGAATTCATATCGAATCGAAAACATAGTCGTCCCAGGTGCGGAGACCCAGTACGATCTCGGCCTCAGGGATGGTGAGCATGGGGTGTTCGTATCTCACCGAATCGTCCATGGCGATCCTGGGGCAGGCGGTGTTGACATAGGCGTCGACACGGTAGTGGATGAGCGCTGCAGGAGATACCTCGTCGGTGACCAGACGGTAAACGGTCTTCCCTGCCTCACGGAGCTGGTTCTCGATCCTGTCCGCAGCATCCATACGGCACTGGCCTATCTTTCCGCATACTATGACCAGGTAGGACTGCGCCTTCTCTGCTGCGCATATCGCTGCAAAACGCTTCCTGAGGATGCGGTCCCTCTTCTCGTCGACGTTCCTGAACTCCCCGGTGACAGGGTTGAGGATCGCCACCTCCTTCTTCTGACCGAAAGCCGCAGCCAGCGGATGGAAGTCGCCCTCGCCGAGGAAGAGATAGCCGTCGACATCCTCTTGGATGGCCACCGCGGAGGAACAGTTGCAACCAAGCACCTGTCCGGGGTAGAATATGCGGCTGTCCCCCTTACCGATCGATACGGTCTTCCCCAGCCCCTCGAGGATCTCCTTCGCCCTCGGAAGGAGGTGCACATACTGCACGGAAGCAAGAAGACCCAGACGCTGAGGGAGATGTTCGGCGCATTCCTTCAGCGGAGCGTCGATCTCGACGTTAGCCCGGGCCTCGATGTACAGCACATCGTCGTCCTGGGGGAGGTTAGGTATGGGGGAATGTCCGAAGTGGACGAGCCCCTGCGCATACTTCCTGTAGTCGGTGAAAAGATCGCAGGCACCGTAACAGGGGTACCCGAGAATAACAGTCTTAGCTCCGGTGTCTTTGAAAATAATATCCGAAAGTTCAGTGGCCCGGAGCTTGAGCCCTTCCGGAAGCTGGAGGGCGACAGAGGTGAACCCCCTGCCGCGGATCCAGCTTTCAATTGTGTCAATTTGAAGGTCGAACAGCATCAGCGGATGAGTTCCTGTCC
>CAMNNR010000100.1 GCA_946545675.1 uncultured Thermoplasmata archaeon
TGACTCCGTTCCTGACGTTCATGTTTCCGAAGCAGTTGGGTCCGGCGATGCGGATACCGTTCTTTGCGGCCTCGGCCTTGATCTCCTTCTCCATCTCGGCTCCCTGGGGGCTGTCCTCTTTGAAACCTGCGGTGAGGATGGACATGTATTTGATGCCTGCAGCGGCGCAGTCCTTGACTGCCTGGAGAACGTAGACGTTCTTCACTGCGACGACAGCGAGTTCGATGGGTTCCTTGACCTCGGTGACGTTGGTGTAGGCCTTGTAGCCCATGATATCCCCGCCCTTGGGGTTGATGGGGTAGAGCTTGCCTTTGTAACCGACGTTCTTCATGTTCTTTACGAGCATGCCTCCGAGCTTGGTCTCGTCGGCGGATGCGCCGATGATGGCCACGGACTTAGGATTGAAGAATTCCTGCATGAGCCCACGTATAATCTCCCCTTTTATAAAGCTAATCTATCTTGTGTGAATTTCGTAATTTAAAACGTAATATTTCTACGAAATTCGTAAAAATGCTATCAGATTTGTGCTGATTCCTACCGATTTCGTCAAAAAACGAATGAATAGGCTATCAACGTAACATAATTACGTCATTCAACGAACCCAGAATCTTTATCTATCCCCGACGATACGTGGGACTGTCCGTTCTGACGAAAGGGCGCGATCCATGAACGCCATGTGTACGGAACGGCCGACAGCGGCCCTGATCCCAATCATTTTGGGGCACTTGCGGTAGCATCGGCGTGACGCCGTGTGCGGTGACCGGGAGCCAACGCAGGGTCCGACACACACCCCCGGCGTAAATCAGCGCCTGGAGGCCTGCGTCATCGTAGGACGATGAAATGGCGTGTTAGCGCTCGGGGGACAGTTTCTATTGTGGTCCTGTAAGGGGCCTCCCTTCCGAAACCCCGTTTCAGGACTCACACGTAGGCGCAGAGCTTCCTCAGCCAGTACTTGGCCTCGGGCTTCTCCGGGAACATGTTCTCCAGCCTGTTGTACTGCTCCTCGTGAGCCTCGGAATCGGGATCGAAACCGATGATCATGTGGCACAGCTGGTGGTAGAGGCAGTAGTCGACCACGAAGTCAGGGACCTCGTCAGCGTCCAATGCGGAGGTGATTGACACCACCCTCATCAGGACCGAGCAACCGCCTGCCCTGTGGGAGTAGGGTTCCTTCGTCCAGGTGAGCACTATGGAGGGGTCGTAGGGCACCAGGCCCGCACCGATGAGGCGGTCGTATGACTCCTGGAGGTTCTTGCTCTCACCGATCGGGGACCTGGTGAAGTTGGGGCTCCTGGATATGTAAACGTCCTGCTTCAGGGCACAGAACGAGGGGTCGGTGACCCAGGCGCGAAGCTCGGCAGAGAACGTGTCGTTCTCACCGAGGATCCTCTTGAAGAGTGAGTCCGCCAGACTCCTGAGGACCTCGTCAGGAGCGTCGTCGAGGTAGTCCGAGACCCTGAAGTCGGCCCAGCCGTAGGACCTCTGCCACCTGCACTTGAAATCCCTGAACGCCATGAATTCAGCGTTCACGGAGTCGTAGCCGTATTTCTTTCCGACCTCGGAGAAGATCTCCTTCAGCCTGCTATTGTTTTCGTCGTTGTCGTAGATTTCCATCTCTATTCCTCTGCGGTTTCATTCCCGCAGATTCGTTTTCGACTCGATGCGATTAATAAAGGAGTGAAGCAGTTACAATCGCACACTCGACATCAAACGGTTATACTACGATGCATATACCCAGACATGGAGAAATCAACCGAACTCGAAAAGGAAACGGAGAAACGTCTGGAGATGGATAAGGCCGCCCTCGGCAGGATCCCCGTCGTGCACCAGGTCCTCAGCGAGAGACCCGATCTGTTCATTCCAAATTTCGATACGAGCGCCAGCATATTCATGGGAAAGGGCGTGCTGGACCTCAAGACCAAGAGGCTCATCTCGGTGGCGGCCTCAGCTATGGGAGGGAGTCCCTACTGCCTCCGCGCCCAGATGGAGGATGCCAAACTGGCGGGGGCCACCGAGGACGAGATCCTCGAAGCCCTGCAGATCTCCGCCTACATGGGGATGACCCGCGTACAATCCGTATCCTTCAGGGTCTTCGCCGAGATGTTCGGGAAAGAGATACACTAATCATGACAGACACGGACGTGGAGAGACTCACCGGCAATCCCCGCCGGGCCATACTCGGCATGTCGCTGCCGCTGACGGTAGCCATGCTCATCTCCTACGTCCAGAACTTCATCGACATGGCGTGGTGCTCGGGACTCGGGTCCGCTGCCATGGCCGCCGTGAACGTATCCGGACCGCTATACTGGATCGTGGTGGACATAGGGATAGGTCTCGGGGTTGGTGCATCCACTGCGGTCGCCAGGGCCATCGGTGCCAAGGACAAGGACAGAGCGGACGGGCTCGGGGTCCAGGCGGTACTCCTCGCAATAGTCTCCGCACTGGCCGCCACGCTTGTGCTGTTCCTCGTCTGCGATCCCGTACTCGACTTCATGACCAACGGCGGGGACACAGCCCTCTGCAAAGCATATGTCGTCCCTTACTTCATATTCGCCACCCCGATAATCCTCCACGGGATGCTCATCGGGATGATCCGTGCCGAGGGTTCCGGCAGGACCGTGCTCTACCTTTCTGTGCTATCCTGCGTAATCAACCTCTCCCTCGATCCCGTATTGATATACACACTAGGATGGGGCCTCACCGGCGCGGCCGTATCCACAGGCATATCATTCGTCATACCGCTCGCGGCGGGCCTCTTGCTCTACCTCAGGGGAAGGACCTTCGTGAGCCTTTCCTTCAGCAACCTCCGTTTCAGAAGGGATTACCTCTGGGACCTCATGTACGTGGGTGTCCCCCGTATGCTGGAGCTCATGGCGATTTCCTTCCTCATGATCCCCCAGAACATGCTCGTCGTGCGCACGGGGGGCGAGACCGGGATCGTTCTTGCCCTCAGCCCGTACAAGTTCATCATGCTGGCGGTCATGCCCGCCAGAGGGATGTCCGAGGCCATGATCCCCGTGACCAGCGCCCTGCAGGGTGCAGGAAGGTACGCCGACGCACGCGACGGTTTCCTGTACACCGTGGGGATGGCGACAGCGGTCTGTGCCCTGCTCGCGGGAATAATCTTCCTTGCCGCGGAACCCCTCACTTGGCTGTACTCATACAGCGGGGATATGGCCGACCTCCACGGGGAGCTCACCCGTGTCCTGCGCATCTACAGCCTGTGCGTAATCTTCGGCGGACTCACGATGGTCTTCTCCGGGGTGCTGCAAGCCCTCAGGATGGCGCTCCTCGCGACGATCACCATATTCGTGAGGGAGAGCGTGTTCATAGGCATGTACATAATCGCCTCCGGGATCGGGATGGAGGCGATCTTCCTCTGTATGGACCTGGGGATGCTTTTCGGAATGATCCTCATGGGAATGTTCGCCGCATACGGAATTAGACAATTGTCTAAAAAATGTCCTTCAGAGTGAACGGTTCCTGTCAAAACGACTGCTCAGAATGAGCAAATACATTCATTTTACTATTCATATTTCTACGTATTTCGTATATTTTAGATGAAATTTAGAAATTAATAAATATCATTAGACATTTGTCCATAATCAAGGAATAAATCCGAACAAACGGAGTTCAGAATATGAGAAACCTATACAAGTTACTGGTATTCACCGCGGTCGCACTCGTCTGCATCTGTGCGTTCACGGTGTCCGTGCCCGTCGCCTCGGCAGCACCGGAGGAACCAACAGACCCAGGACATATCTCGTGGGTACTCGTGAGTTCCCTGTTGGTGTTCATCATGGCGCCCGGGGTGGCGTTCTTCTATGGAGGCATGCTGCGTAAGCAGAGCATGGGTTCGATCATGGCACAGACCCTTATCGCCATGGCGGTCATGAGCATGAGCTGGGTGCTCGTGGGATACACCCTGTCCTTCGACGGGAACGGGGCCATCATCGGAGGGCTGGGCAACCTGCTCATGGAAGGTGTGGTGGAAAATGCCACCGGAGGATCCGTTTCCGATATGGAATTCGCTTTCTTCCAGATGATGTTCGCGATGATCGCGGGCGCGTTGGTCCTGGGAGCTGCAGCAGAGAGGATAAGGTACACCGCCATCGTGTGGTTCCTCTCCATTTGGTCGGTAGTGGTCTATGCCCCCATGGCCCACTGGGTCTGGGGTGGCGGCTGGTTCGATCAGTATCTCGTCGTATTGGACTTCGCAGGCGGACTGGTCATCCACATATGTGCGGGAATCACCGGTCTGGCACTGGTGTTCTTCGCTGGTCCCAGGGGCACCGGTCTGCGCAACAGCCGGGCCCACAACGTGCCCCTGACCTTCCTCGGTGCGACACTGCTGTGGTTCGGCTGGTTCGGATTCAACGGAGGTTCCGGCCTTCTCGCGGACAGTCAGGCCGGGCGTGCCATCATGGTTTCGCAGGTCGCAGCGGTGTTCTCCATGGCCAGTTGGGGCGTGGCACAATACCTCGTCGTAGGGAGGGTCGGTGTGCTGGGTCTCATCGCCGGAGCCATCGCGGGCCTGGTCGCGATCACCCCCGGAGCAGGCTACGTGGGGATCCCTGCGTCGATCGCC
>CAMNNR010000101.1 GCA_946545675.1 uncultured Thermoplasmata archaeon
CCCAGTTCAGGAAGGAGATCAAGCTCGACACCGTCCTCAGGGCCGGACCCACCGCAGAACCACTCACCATGTTCGACGGTGCCCCCATCTCCGACGGTGCCAGTGCGGTCATCCTCTGTCCCCTCGAGGACGCCAAGAAGTACACCGACAACTACGTCAAGGTATCCGCCGTGGCGCAGGCATCCGACTCCCTGGCACTGTTCCAGAGGAAGTCCATTACCGAGTTCGAGGCAACCAGGGTCGCCGCCGAACAGGCATACAAGATCGCAGGCATCACCGCCAAGGACGTCAAGGTCGCGGAGATCCACGATGACTACACCGTTGCGGGAGTCATGGCACTCCAGGACCTCGGCCTCTACGAGAAGGGCAAGGCAGGAAAGGCCTTCCTTGACGGAGATACCAAGTTCGATGCAGGCAAGGTCGCCGTCAACACCTCCGGCGGTCTGAAGGCCAAGGGATACCCCATCGGCGCAGCTGGTGTGTCCCAGATCGTCGAACTCTACGCACAGCTCACCAACAGCGCGGCAGACAGGCAGGTAAAGGACGCCAAATACGGACTCGCCCAGTCCGTCGGAGGAACCGGTTCCGCTGTCACCGTATCCATCCTGGAGGCGATGTGAAATGGCAATGGTATCAGCCAGAGAATGGCGTGAGATCCCCGGCAGGTACAACCTGATCGGTTCCAAATGCGGATGCTGCGGGAAGATCTTCTTCCCCAGCCGTTCGTTCTGCCCCGACTGCAGGCGTTCCGGTATCGGAAAGATGGAGCCCTTCAAGCTCAGCAGGAAGGGAGAGGTCTACTCCTTCTCCATCAACCACGAGTACTCCGGCTTCAACGGCAGGATGATGCCCTACGCGGTAGCGTTCATCAGGAACGACGACGGGGTCATGCTCGCCGGACAGCTGGTGGATGTCGAACTCGACAAGATCGAGATCGGCATGCGCGTCAAGGCCGTCATGAGGAAACTCAACGAGGACGGGGACGCCGGAGTCATCCACTACGGATTCAAGTTCGTCCCTGACGAGTGAAACCGATGAAAACCCTAACGATCTGGGACCTGGACGGCACGCTTACCGAATCCAGGCCCTGGATCATCGCTTCTTACAGCCACGCGGCCGAGTCCATGGACCTCCCCGTACCAGAGGGGAAGGATCTGGACACCATCATGTGCGGGGATCTGTACTCCAACGTGAAGAGGATGTACGGACTGGAGGGAGCACCCGCCCTGGAGTTCGCCAGGCATTATCGCACATATTACAACGAGAACTGCTTCAGCAGGGTGGAGCTGTTCGATGGCATCAGGGAGATGCTGACGCTCCTGAAATCGAAGGGTGTGGCCCTCGCCGTGGCCACCATGAAGACAGAGGTCTCCGCCAAGGAACTCCTCGAGCGCCTGGGCATAGCCGATCTTTTCGTGATGATAGCGGGTGCTGACTTCGAGGGGACCCGTACCAAGTGCCAGATGATACGGGCGTGCATATCAACGGGTGACTACGGTAAGGTGCTGATGATAGGCGACTGCCCCTCCGACAGGAGGGCTGCTGAACAGGCCGGCGTCAGGTTCATCGCGGCTTCTTACGGGTATGGGTATCCTGTCGACAAATGTAGGAAGGAGGGCATCGAATGTATAGCGGCTCCTTCCGACATCTGTGTTTTTCTTTGAGGATTTCAGGAAATCGTGGTAATGAATCCCACGAAATCGTGGGAAAGAATCCGAAAAGACACTGCCCCTCAGAGTTTCCTGCGCTTGATCAGGATCAGCGACACCAGGAGGAACAGGGCACTGACCGCGGTGACATAAAGGAGACTCGAGGGGATGTCGAACACGAAGTCCCCGAGTTTCAGGTCGAACCCCATGTCAAGTCTGAACGAAGAGGCATCCGCTCCCGCGAAGGAGGCGTCCAGCGCATCGCCTGCCAGGAGCTGGCGGAACACCGAGGACATGTGGGTCGCCGGCATGAGGGTCCCCAGCATCTGCATCCCGTCGGGCATGGATCCCATGGGGATGTAGATTCCGGTGAGGAAACCGATGGCCACGCTCACGATACTGAAGAAGCTGGCGAATCCTCCCGGGCTTTTGATGAACGAGGTCAGGGCATACATGATTATACAGCCCGACAGGGCGGAGGGAATCGTCAGCAGGAACGTCGCAGCCACGCCGAAGGCGCTCATAGGACATCCTACGGCGACCAGGAAAAGCAGGGAGATGACGAAGATGATGGCGGTGAACACCATGCTGGCGACGAAGGTGCTGAGGATGTAGCTGAAGGCCATCCTCCATCCTCCGACGGGGGTGACCCTGAAATCCGTGTCCCTGCCTTCGACCAGGTCGGTGTTCATAGTCTGCAGGGCACCCATGCACGAGGTGATGGAAACGATACCCATGATCCCGGCGAGGACCCAGGCGTCTATGAGGTTGTCGACCCCGGGAAGTCCCTGGTAATCGGAGATCATCATGTCGCGCAGGACGAACAGGTAGAGCATCACGACGATGAGGGCGGCCATGAGCGAGAAGGCCACATTGGTCCTGTCGCGGAAGAAGCTGATGCAGTTGCGCTTCACAAGTGCCAGAAGCATCTTCATTGGAGTCCCTCCCCGGTGATGTTTATGAACGCCTCGTCAAGGGTGCCGGAACGGACCTCGATGGTTTCCATGATGTCCCCGAGCGCCCGGATTATGGCCACGGAGTCCGAGGTCTTCTCCAGTATCACGGTCACGGTGCCGCTGTCGACCGAATATCCGACGCCCATCTCCTCCAGTCCCGTTTCTGCGGCCCGGAGGTCGGTGGGGACGAACACGAGCCTGTCGGAGCAGTACCTGTCCCTCAGTTCGGCCGGCGTGCCGTCCGCGACCACGGTCCCGTGGTTGACGATCACGATCCTGTCCGCTCCGGCCGCCTCCTCCATATAGTGGGTGGTGAGCAGGACTGTGATTCCCCTTTCCCTGTTGAGCCTGATTATGAGGTTCCAGATGTTGCTGCGGGTCTTGGGGTCGAGCCCGGTGGTGGGTTCGTCGAGTATCAGGAGCTTGGGGGTGTGCACGAGCGCCCTCGCGATGTCCGCACGTCTCCGCTGGCCTCCCGAGAGCCGGCCGTATCTCTGTTCCGCGAACTCGTCGCATCCGGTGGTGTCCAGGGCCTCCTTCACGGCTGACCTGTAGTCCTCCAGGCCGTAGAGCTGGGCCCTGATCTCGAGGTTCTCCCGTACCGTGAGCACCTTGTCCATCTTGGGATCCTGGAATACGACCCCGATGTCCTTCTTGGTGGATGGGTCGGAAGGGTCCTTCCCGAAAACCAGTACCTCGCCGGAGTCGGCTCTGAGAAGCGATGTTATGACCGAGATGGTGGTGGATTTCCCCGCTCCGTTGGGGCCGAGGAAAGCGAAGAATGAACCTTCGGGGATGTCGAATGAAAGCCCTTTCACGGCCTCAAGCTCTCCGTATGACTTCCTGAGGGATCTGACGTTCACGGCGTCCATACCTGTCAATCTCCATCCACTATATCAGGCATGCGTGTTCTTGATACGGACGCCCTCGGGGAAATCGGACGGCGAGAACTCCGAGGACTTGTCGACTGTCACCCTGTTCAGTCCCGTGCACCCCTCGAATACCTTGAGTCCGCTGTACTTCACGGCCCCCTTTATCTCCACCGTCTCCAATCCAGTGCAGCTGGAGAATGCCATCTTTCCGAAGTTCCTCACCGACGCTGGCACATCCATCGTGCGGATGGAGGTGCATCCTTCGAATGCCCTCTCCCCTATCCTGGCCAGGGTATTGGGGAACTTGACCTTAGTGATTCCGGAGCAGTTCCTGAACGCGCACGCCCCGATGGAGGTTAGCGACACAGGGAGGTCCAGTTCCGTGATCCCAGCGCATCCGTCCGCTGCATACTGTTCGATGGTCAGCAGGGAACGCGGAGGCGACAGTCTGCCCTCGAAGGTCGCCAGGACCTGCACGATCCTGTCCTGTTTTTTGCTATACAGTACTCCGTCCTCGAAAACGAAACGGCCGTTCTTGTCGGCGACCTCTATATCTTCCAAAGATTCGCAGCCAGCGAATGCCCCGACCCCCAACTGGGAGGTCCTCTTGGAGACAGTAACCTTCTTCAGGCTGCGGCAGCGGTAGAATGCCATGGTCCCGACATCCTCAAGGTAATCCTGGAAGACCACCTCCTCCAATGCGGTGAAGGCGAATGCGTTATCCCCTATGGATTTCAGATGTCTGGGTAATTCGCATTTCTTCAGGGAGGAGCAGTTGCAGAAGACGTTCTTCCCTATGGTCTCCAGGGTGGAGGGGAGGATGACGGATTCTATCGCCGCGTTCCCCTCGAAACACCTGTCTGCTATGGAGACGATCTTGTAATCCTTGTTCGCGATGGTCACGGCATCGGGCACCGTGACTGTGTAACCCGCGGGCGACAGGGTCCTGACCAGGTGCAGGCACTGCTTCCTGGCCGGCACCACGGAGTATACGAAACGGCCGTCGTTCAGTTCGCCCCCTTCGTCGTTTACCGTGCGGTCGCTGTTATGGATGGCGGTATGCACATCCTT
>CAMNNR010000102.1 GCA_946545675.1 uncultured Thermoplasmata archaeon
TTTATTTAAATACTATTTCCACTGGAAACTAAAACAGGCGGTCGAGATTACCGCAAATCAGTGCCGTCACAAATCATTCGGGGAATTGCCGAACGTTATAGAGGGCTGCAGTATGATTATATCACCATATCATATGTTTTCTCATATGATATACACCCCTCTGACCTATCTCGCCATGCGCATCGCCTATGACGCACACCACGGCGTCCTGGACAAGAACGGCGCACCATACATATTCCACCCTTACGAGGTTGCTTCCCGGCTGGAGGACGAGATACCCGTGGCGGTCGCGCTCCTCCACGACGTGGTGGAGGATACTGACCTCACCTTCGACGACCTCCGTGCCAAGGGTGTCCCCGAAGAGGTCATCGTCCCCCTCACCTATCTTACCCACGATCCTGAGGTCCCCTACATGGATTACATCAAGAACATCGGGAAGAATCCTGTCGCCACGGAAGTGAAGATCTCGGACCTCCTCCACAACCTGGACTCGACCCGTTACTGCCGTCCGATGAATGATTACGAGAAAGAGAGAGCCAAGAAATACAGGAAAGCATTGTTATATCTCACTGCGAAGCATATGATTTACCAGCGGAAGAAATCCGAAGAATCAGACAACAGTCCTGACTGCCCCGATCCATACTCAGAGGTGAATTGATGTTCTTCAAAGACAAAAAACTAAAGGCTGCGGAGTTACGTTCGGAAGCCTGGCATCTCTACCAGGAAAAGACCCCTTCTTCGATCAGAAAGGCGGCCAAATTGCTCTTGAAAGCTGCCGACTACGGTGATGTCCTGGCAATGTATACCCTTGGACAATTGTTCGAAGATAACCTGGAACTTTTCGAAAACGCTGGTACCGAATCGATAAAGTGGTATACCGCAGCAGCCAATCAAGATTGGGCTTGGGCACAACTGAAACTGGCAAAGTTATATGAAACAGGCGGATTGGTCACCCAATCCAACGAAGAATCCTTACACTGGCTCACCAAGGCCGCAGATAACGGACTCCTCGATGCCCAGTATGAGCTCGGGTTGAGATACCTCGAAGGCCGCGGGATAGAGCAATCATACGATAAGGCAACACATTGGATTAAACTGACGGCAGACGCGGGATATAAACCAGGTATTGCCAAACTGGAGGAATTGAATGCCCGCCCTAGAAAGACAAAAATTCCGTCGATATATGATGAATTGTTCGAAGACCTCGATGGGTGCGTCTTGGAAAAGCAGAAGGATACTTACAAGTGAAGATATCCTAATCTGAATCGAGTCAGGCAAAGGTTCCCCATCAGTGGGAAGCCCTTACTCGACAAGATGAAATGCATATCATCAACACATCCGTGCTGATTTTCGTTGATATGTGCCCTTCCAGATTCTTCTCCAATGCCTGCTGAGGTCACCTGTACATCGCTTCGTACTCTTCCCTAGGTGTCGCCTCAGCGATCTCCTTCAGCATCCCATCGTGCTCGTCAACGGTCTTGACGATCATCTGCAGGAAGGACAGGAAGAACTCGTGAGAGACCTTCGCTTCCTGATAAGGGAATCCGTAGTCGAAGTAGATGAAACCCTCCTCCGGATCCATGCTGAAAGAACCGTAAAGCAGATCCTTGTTGATGCCGTTGATCTCGCTCAGGACCTTCTGGAAATTCTGAGGGTTGGCACGAAGTGCCAGATGTGCCCTGAAATGAATTACGGTATCATTCACTGCGATACCTACGGGAATGGGAAGGTCGTCACCCTGGAAGGGCACCATGAACACCTTCTGCTCCTGATCGAATTTGAATGTGATATCAGCCGCACCGAACGATTCCTGGATGGTATTGACGACAGTCTCGGATTTTGTTAATTCGTTGTTTTTCTTTATCTTATCGAACAGGCCCATGGTTATCCGAGTAGGTATCGCGCTTGTGCTATTTGAGCGATTTCACTTTTTAAGGAATCCTGCCACGGTCTGTTTCACTGCGAAAGGCAGCTGACCTGCCCTGAACAGCAGCGGACGGTAGTCACTGTGTCCCTTGTCCACGCCCCAGGCCATGCCGGAGAGCCTGTGGGGATCGTTGCCCTTCTCATAGGATATCAGGACATCCAACCACCCGTCGAGGGCCTTCGTATCGAATGTGTATCTCCCGAGATAATCCCTGATCATTCTGACGTACTCCATCTGCCCCTTCTCCAGTTCCGGCTGGATCTCCTCCCGGTACCTCTCGTACTCCGAGACATCGTCTGAGAACACAGGCCCCTCCGCGGTTACGTCGGCCAGAGGAGCCTCCGCACTCGAGAAGAAGAACTCCGCCAGGTTCACGTAGCTCCAGGTCAGGTGCTGCTTAGACCGGTCTATGAACTGCACATGCTCCGGCCCGTCCTGCGAGGTCACGGCGAAATAGCACCCTTTCATCTCCACGCCCGCGGCATCCGACAGGAACCTTTGGGAGGAATACCTCATGGTGGTGGTGTCGGCCATGAGCACCCTACCTCTCCCGGTTATCCTCCTTGCGTATCTCGAATACGAATCGGAAGCGTCCCTGACCATCTTGGAGACCTCGTCATCGTGCTCTGCGATATACCTCCTGGCACTGTCGAAATCGTTGATATTGATAGCATCCTTCAGCAATCCTTTGGACCTGAAATATTCCAGAGTGACCAGGGCGGAATCCCTGTCCGAGAGGTTGTTCCCGCCCAACACGGTGCTGAGCATGCGGGAGCAGTGGATGTACTCCGCATTCTCCCCTCCCATCTCCTTGTAAGCCAGCATCGGGATGTACCCGTCACGGGAGACGAACAGTACCTTGTCGAATCCTTCTGATTGAACTTTAACGAAGTTTGCGAAGGAATACACCATCGGCCCCCCGAATCTCTTGGCGACGGAGTACCAGTACCCCCCATCAGGGGAGGATTGCCACATCAGCATGTCGATTCCGACTATGAGCGATGCCTCGGGATTCTTCCTTCCGAAAGAGGTCTCCTTCTTGTGAGTTGCAGCATACCTCTCCTTCAGCGGAGCCCACCTCTCAGCCTTCAATCCCGCTGCTCTGGCATTGTCGACGTCGGACTTCTTGTTGTCTCCGATCATAAACACCGATGGATGTTCTTCCAGGATTTTCCCATATACAGAACCGGAGGCCTTGTTCAGATTCAGTTCATTTGAAAGATAAAAACTGGAATAATCGGTAAAACCGCTCTTCTCTAGCATCTCTCCGATTACCGAACGCGGGAGATACATGTCTGAGACAAGGATGATTTCCTTCCCTTCGTCTCTCAGCTTCCTGTACAGTTCCAGCGCATCGGAATCTGCCCGGGACAATCTGATCTCCCACTCGATCTCCTTCTCTTTGAGGAAGGAGAACCCTTCATCAAGAACACTGTATATCTCATCGAGATCGATCTCCTGCCTAATCTTGCGGCGTGCCTCCTTCTCGGCACGGACCCTGGCGGAGGCGAAGCCCTCCGCCGAATACAGCTTTTCCATGAATCCGAAGAGGTCGGTAGGTTTCAGGAACGGCCTCACCAACAGGGTATCGAAGACATCGAATGCGACTGCCTGGCACAATTCGGCTTCTTTCATGATTGGTTCCAGTCCCATACTGTCACCTGCCCTCCCTGTCTGTCAGCGGGAACATCTTCATGATGTCCTTCACATTGCGGAAGGGATCACAGAACCTGAACCTGGTGGACCGGGTGTGCCCCTCCTTCTCGAGTACCCCTATGGACACCAGGTGTTTTAACTTCACCCTGACCGTCTGCTCGGTGACACCACTCACCCACTCAGCCGCATCCTGGACCGTGAACCATTCTCCCTCCGCACGTGCCGTGAGTGCGAGGGTCCTGCCGTTCTCGTCCAGATCCTTCAACACATCCTTCTCGGAGAAGCATTTCAGTGCTTCCTCGTAGGCCTCGGTTATGCAATCCACGAAATACTCGATTATGGGCGAGTAGTCCCCGTAGGAATCGGTGTATTCCAGCAATCCGTAGTAAACGGAGCTCTGCCCCACGAGCTTGTCCTCCAGTTTACACAGGTTGAAGTTCCTGAACCCGAGTTCCTGCATGAGTATGTGGAAAAGCGACCTCCCTACCCTCCCGTTACCCTCGGTGAACGGATGGATGCTCTCGAATTCGTGGAAGAAGACCACCGCTGTGATCAGAGGATCGTATGCTGAGTTGCCAACCCACTCCAACAATTGACCGAGTTCCTTGGCAACATGAATTGCTGGACAGGCCTTGAAGGTCTCGGTCCCATCCCCGCTATAGACGCTCATCTCCTCCTCAGTCCTTATCATCCCCGGACTGCAATCCTCGCCGGTGGAATCCATGAGGAATCTGTGTATCCCTCTGACGACGTCCTCTCCCCATGGGAGACTGAAATCATATTCGAAGAAATACGAGTAGAGGTGGTTGATGATCTCCTGCTTGGGACCCGGGTCGCGGGCACTGAGTCTCTCCTTCGAGGCCATGATCCTGCGCGA
>CAMNNR010000103.1 GCA_946545675.1 uncultured Thermoplasmata archaeon
GTCCCCACGGGATGGCGACCCCGGAGGGCTCTACGATTATGATGTCCGGTTTGAACGCATCGTAGATCTGCGCCACGGTCTCCGCGAAGGTACCTGCGATCTGACAGCAGATGCATCCTCCGGAGATCTCCTTGGCCTTCAGTCCGTGTGCCTCTATGAATTTGGCGTCGACGCTTATGTCGCCCACGTCGTTGACGATGATGGCGACCTTGTCCCCTCTCCTGATGAGCTCGTCCACGATCTTCATCAGAGCCGTGGTCTTTCCGCTTCCCAGGAATCCTGCGATCTGTGAGAGCTTTACCTTTCCAACCATGTTATCCGAACCTGTTTACTAGGTATTTGTATTTGACCATCATCCAACCGACGCCGTATACGCCGGCATCGAGATGTGATATGAGCCAGACATCGGGCTTCTGTCATCCCATGTCGTATCTCTGGTTGAGGTCGACGTAGTAGGAGAGCCTGCCCTCCTTTTGGCGGAACTCCTTGGGTTTGCCCACCGCCGAGACGGTCATCTCGGTCTCGATCAGCATCTCCCCGCCGAGCTCGTCGTCGAATCCGAACCTCTTCTCCTTCATCTCGACGCTGACCTCCACGGTATCCGCTCCGGCGGCCTTGGCCTTCTCCGTGGCGATCTCCCCGCCCTTGGTCTTGGCGAACTCGATCGCTTCCTTGTACGACTGGACATCGAACCTTCCGAAGGATGCGAACACCGTGCATCTGGGATCGTCGCTTCCGCCCTCTCCCTTGAAGGGCTTGATGAGGATCTCGACCTTCTCGATGATGTTACCCGTGATTGCCCCTACGGCGTCCCCGACGTGCGAGTATTCGGACAGCAGCAGCTGGGTGTTGAACCATTCCGCCACCTTGGGCAGCCACGCCCTGACGGGCGCGCCGATGCCTATGAGGGGTTTGTTGAGCCTGATGGAACAGGAGTAGTCCAGTCCCTCCTTCCCGGCTACGAACTTGTTCGTCAGATCTTCCGCGATCTTGTCCATGGACAGTTCGCCGGTCTCCTCGAAGTACAGTTTCTTGAGGATCTCGCGGGCGATCTTCTCCATCACCCTGAGCTTTCCGACCCTGATGAATTCCTCGGGCGTCATCCTCATGAGCCTGGACATGTATCTCACGCCCAGCTGGGAGGCCTCGGCGTCGTACTCCACGTAGGATCCCTCCGCATGGAGCAGGTCCGTCGGGGTCATGCCTATCCTCTGCACCATCCCCAGCTCCTCCATCTTCCCTACATTGATGGAGAATGGGTGGATGCCGTGCTTCTCGGCCACCTCGTTGAGGGACATCGGTCCCTGCGATATCGCTTCCAGGAACGTCCTGTCGTCATCGGTGAGGGTGCTGTTCTGTATATCCTTGATCTTGACGAAGAATTCGGTATCCAGGACGATCTGGTCCACCCTCATGCACTGGGGCAGGTACCTGGATTTCGCCTCGGCCGCCTTCACCAGCTTGGCCTTGAGCTCCGGATACTGCGATGATGCGATGCAAAGTGGCACTATGCGCAGCGGCGAGAGGATGAACTCCCCGCTGTTGGCGATGATACGGCTGTCCCCTCCGATACCGGAGGTGGCGATCTCTGCGGCCATGACCCTGGTCCTGCGTCCGCCTATGACGGCTCCCTCCTTCTCCAGTCTGGGCGTGCCGTTCCTCAGGATACCGATGTCGGTGGTGGTGCCCCCGATATCCACGACTATCGCGTCGTTGGCGCCGGTCAGGTTCTTCGCCCCTATCAGCGAAGCGGCCGGTCCGGAAAGTATCGTCTCTATGGGTCTGTCGAGGGCGACCTTCTCGCTCATTATGGAGCCGTCCCCTTTGACAATCATCATCGGCGCGTCTATGCCCACGTCGGACATGACCTTCTTCACCGACACCATCAGGTCCCTGATGATCGGCAGGAGGCGGGGGTTCATGATGCAGGTGGTGGTCCTCTCGTTGAATCCCAGGCTCGATGACAGCTCGTGCCCGCAGACCACCGGGACGTTGAGGATCTCGTTGCATATGCTGCGGAGCCTGAGCTCGTGCTCGGGGTTCCTGACGCTCAGGTAGGTGGATATGGCCACGCCGTCCACCTTCCCCTTGACGGATTCGAGGAACGAGCGCGCGGCGGCCTCGTCCAGAGGCTTGTCCTCCTCTCCCCTGAGGGTGTGTCCTCCCTGTATACATGTGATGTAATCTACGGGGATGGAATGGTCGAACTCCCTTCCTGCGCAGATCAGCGCGACGCGGCATCCCTTGCCCTCCACTATGGAGTTCGTCGCAAGCGTCGACGATATCGAGACCATCGTCACGTGCTTGAAGAGCTCTTTGTCGAATCCCTTGATCGCTCCCGCTATCCCCAGGGAGAGATCGTTCCTGGTCGTGAGGGATTTCGCGCAGCACACTACGTCCCCCTTCTCCATGTCGATGATGACGGCATCGGTGTACGTGCCGCCGGTGTCAAAACCTAATCCGTATTGTGGCATGCCTATGGCCTCCGGGCGCTCTCCGGTGTCAGATTTTGAAAGGAATCAGGCTTTAGGCCTTGCGTTTGTAGCCATAGTCGTTGCGGAAGGCGGTGACCACGTTGTTCATGTGGTCTGCCATGTACCTTTCCTGAAGCTTGTTGTTGACCCAAGGCGTATCTTGGATCCAAAACTCGTAATCGCACTTCGCGCATCTCATCTTCGGGCATCCCTTGATGGCATCGGGACATCCCTTGCACGCGATGGTGCGGGCGTAGACCATGGAGAACTGGAACCCGCACGCCGGGCACTTGAACTTGCGTACCGATGCGGTGGTCTCGTAGGCGAAACCGCTGTTCTTCATCGCTTCCATGTATCCGTCTGGCATTGCTATCTTCCTTTTCAAAGGTTAAGGGGTTTGGGTAAGGGGTTTGGGTAATTACTTTCAGAACGCTCCGTACTCTTTGGCGGTGTTCACGACTGCGCTGATGTTGTCCAGCTTTGTCTCGAGATCCGGAGGCACCTCGCAGTTCGACGAGATGACCCAGCGGGACTTCTGGTTGTTCTTGCACAGTGCGGTCTTGACCTCCTGGCAGAGGTCCTTGGTGACACCGGTGATCTTCTCGACGGAACCCCTTACGAACAGCTGGGGGTCGATGACTCCCGCGAACAGGGTGTTCTTGGTGTAGCCCTCGTCGATGATCTCGGTCGGGGACTTCGATCCGGGGATGAGGGGGTAGTATCCCATGGAGAAGATCGCAGGCTTGTAGGTGTTGATCTGGTAGTCGAGGTGGGGCAGATCCGCACAGCTGTGGATACATACTGCCATTCCCTCTTCCTGCACCTGCTTGTTGAGCTTGAGCGCGTACTGGCCCTCGAACTCCTCGTACTGGTCGTCTCCCAGACAGGAGTAGGATGCCCAGAGGTAGTCCCAGCAGAGACCGTTGACTCCGCACTTGGCGAACTCGGAGACGAGCTGGGAGTCCATCTCGGAGGTGAGCTCCAGTGCCTTGTGGACCGCGCTGGGGGACTCGAACATGTCCATGAACATCCTCTCGGCGGATGCGGTCTGGGACAGTGCGAGCAGAGGTCCCTCGATGAATCCTGCGGTGATGACCTCTCCCTTCAGCTTCTCGGCGAAGAGCTTGGTTCCCTCGAGGAGGACTCCGCACCTTCCCTTGTGGATGTCCGGTACTCCCTTCTCTGCGAGCTTCTCGTAGTCCTCGGGTCCGTGGATGATGTGGCCGTCGACGAACGGGGTGTTCTCGGCGTCCATCCTGACGTGTGCTCCGAGGTCGGCCGCCATGACCGAGAGGTCCATGAGTCCGATCGCGAAGTCGAAGTCGAAGTACTTATGTCCCTCGATGAAGGATGCCGCGAAGAGCTTGGGGTCGTTGGCCCACTCCCTGTAGGTGGGGCTTCCGGGCAGGAGTCTCCTGTTGACTCCCATCGCGAGGGGGTAGTTGCAGAGACGGTCGACGGGCTCGTCAGCCAGTGCTGCGAGTCCCCTTTCCATGTGTGTCATTGGTTTGACCATGTTTACACCTCTATAGGTTCAGATTGGGGTTTCAGATAACCTTCTGCTCTTTGAGCCAGTTTACGCAGTCCTGGGCGTTGATGTCCCTGTGGTCCGCTCCGATCTCCTCTGCGAATGCGGGGGATGTGGGCGGTCCTCCGATACATACCTTGACGCTGCTGCGGTAACCGGACTCCTTGAGGCCCTCTACGACGGCCTTCATTCCCTCCATGGTGGGGGTCATGAGGGTCGAGATGGCGACGACTGCCGCGCCCTCTCCCTCTGCCTTTGCGCAGATGTCTGCGGGCGGGATGTCCTTTCCGAGGTCGATGGTCTCGAAACCGGATGCGGTGAGCATGGTCTTGACGATGTTCTTTCCGATGTCGTGCACGTCTCCCTCGACGACTGCGACGATCGCTTT
>CAMNNR010000104.1 GCA_946545675.1 uncultured Thermoplasmata archaeon
CCCCCGCCAAGGCCGCAGCTGCCAAGCCTGCAGCCGCATCCGAGTCCGAAGCACCCGCCAAGGCCGCTGCCGCAGGAGCCGCAGCAGCCCCCGCAGCTTCCGAATCCGTTGCATCTTCTGCATCTTCTGCATCTTCCGCAGGTGCAGCAGCTTCTGCAGGAGCAGCCTCTACCGGAGCAGCCGCTGGATCCGCAGCCGCCGCAGGTGGAGCATCTTCCGCAGGTGCAGCAGCCGGAGCAGCCGCTGGTGCCGCCGCCGGAGCCGTAGTAGCAGTCGCTGCCGCCGCTTCCGAGAAGAAAGAGGAGGAAGCCGCAGAACAGCCCAAGGAGGAGACCGAACTCGACAGGCTTCTTGCCAAGGGTTGGGCAGTCACCGTCGCCAACGTCGGCGAGGAAAGGGCCAACGAGATGTCCGACTACGAGATCATGGCAGTCATCAGCATCGCAGACCCCGAGCTCTATGCAAAGCTCTCCATCCTCACCGGAATCGTCGTGAGCACCGGAGACGAGAATGAAGAATCTGGTGCGATGACCGAGAGCGACGAGGACCTCGGACTCAGCGACGAGGACCTCGGACTCATCCCCGACACCCCCAGCGGTTTCGTAAGAAGGGCCTGCTGGAACAAGGGTCTCCGCTGCAGGAAGGACTACGGTCCCTATTACATCCCCTTCGCTTTCGTGAAGAGCAAGGTCGGAGTCTACATCGACGGACCCACTCCTGACAACCGCAACGACGAAGCACTCAGGGACAAGTCCTGGGTAGTGCTCCACTTCCCCGAAGCCGACATCACCGATGGTCAGAAAGAGGCGGAAGTCATCTACGACGCAGTCAAGGAGAACACCCGCGCTCTCAAGAAGGCCAAATCCAAGAAGAAGAAGCGCTGAAACGACTGGAGGGGGCCCAGCCCCCTCCGGCGCTTCCAAACTCTTTCCAACTTTTCATCTTTCTTTTTCGTCTCCACTATCTTACTAAAAATAATATATAGCGTGAGTCATTGACAAGTCAGATTAGAGGCTGATTAATTTGTTTTGCCCAGAATGCGGTTCAATGATGTTTCCTGTCGATGGCAAGTACACTTGCAAATCCTGCCAAAAGACCATGGAAATTACCGGAAAAGCACAGGTCTTCAAGACCAAGTCCAAGGACGTCGAGATGTCTGTCATCTCCAACGACGATGCAACTCTGCCCAAGACCAACGTCCTTTGCCCCCAGTGTCAGCACACCGAGGCATATTTCGTCATAAGGCAGACCCGTGCCGCGGATGAGCCTGAGACCAGGATCTACCGTTGCTGCAAGTGCAACCACAAATGGAGAGAGTACTGAGGGATTCAGATGTTCAAAGCAGAAATCAAATCCGAGACCTTCAAGAACCTTATGAGCGTCATCTCCACCGTCGTGGACGAGGTCAAGATGACCATCCACCCCGATTCGCTCACCATGAAAGCCATCGATCCCGCCCATGTGGCAATGATCGACACCGTGGTGGAGAAGGACGCATTCATCAGCTACGAGGCGGACGAGACCGAGATAGGACTCGACCTCGACAAGATCAGGTCCGTCCTGAAACTCGCCGGTCCCAACGACACCATCTGCATGGAGCACGACCCTGACCAGGGGCTCCTGACCATGGTCATCGGGAACATCGAGAGGCGTATGGCCCTCGTGGACACCGGCAGCCTCAGCGATCCCAAGGTCCCCAAGGTAGACCTCCCCGCATCCGTGAAGGTCCGTCTGGATCAGCTTCAGAAGGGAATCCGTGCCGCAGAATCCGTCTCCGATACCGATCACATCAAGATCGAAGTCAATACGGAAGGCTTCGAACTTTCCTGCTCCGGTGACACCGACCTCGCCAGCCTCAAGGTCCCTGCATCCGAGCTCGAGATGTCCATCGAAGGCGCCGTACACAGCATGTACCCCCTGGACTATTTCTCGAACATCGTGAAGGTAATCCCCTCCGAGATAGTAGAGATCCAGCTGGACGTAGACTACCCTGTCAAACTCCTCTTTGACCTCGCGGACGGTCACGCTCACATCACCTACCTCCTGGCTCCCAGAATAGAGAATGAGTGAGAAAATGCCTGCATTAAACGTCGACGAATTGCAGAACATCGCCAACAAGATGAGACTCGATGTCATCGAGATGACGACCGCTGCGGGTTCCGGACACCCCGGAGGATCGCTTTCGGCAGCCGATGCGATGGCCGCACTCTATTTCCGTGTGATGAACATCGATCCCGCGGACCCCTACAAGGAGGACAGGGACAGGTTCGTCCTCTCCAAAGGTCACGCCGCACCCATCCTCTACGCCGCATTGGCCGAGAGGGGATACTTCCCCGTCGAGGAGCTGAAGACTCTCAGGAAGATCGGTACCAGGCTCCAGGGTCACCCCGCATACCACGACGTGCCCGGTGTGGAAGTCACCACTGGATCGCTCGGACAGGGTCTCAGCATGGCCTGCGGAATGGCGCTGGCCGGCAAGATTGATGGAAAGGATTACCGTGTGTACTGCCTGCTCGGAGACGGAGAACTGCAGGAAGGACAGAACTGGGAAGCTGCGATGTTCGCCCACGCCTACTCCCTCAGCAACCTCACCGCACTGGTCGACCGCAACAGGCTCCAGATCTCCGGCAACACCGAGGAGGTCATGGCACTCGATCCCCTCCCCGAGAAGTTCCGTTCTTTCGGTTGGAACGTCGTCATCATCGACGGACACAACATTAGACAGATTATCGAGGCCTGCGACAAGGCGTCCAGGTCCAAGAAGAACCCCACGGTCATTATCATGAACACCGTGAAGGGTAAAGGGGTCTCCTTCATGGAGAACAACGTTGGCTTCCACGGGAAGTCCTGCAACCCCGAGGAGTATGCGAAAGCCGTCGAGGAACTCAAGGCGGTGATAAGATGAGCGGAGAGAAACTCGCACAGCGTTCTTACTACGGAAAGGCCCTGGCCAAGCTCGCGGAGACTCACCCCAATGTGGTAGTATTCGACGCGGACCTCGCCGGTTCCACCAAGACCTCCAGCTTCCAGAAGGCAGCACCCGAGAGGTTCGTGCAGGCAGGTATCGCCGAGGCCAACATGATCGGTGTCGCAGCAGGAATGGCTGCCTCCGGCAAGGTCGCATTCGCGTCCACCTTCGGAGTATTCGCCAGCGGAAGGTGCTGGGAGCAGATCAGGATGGCTGTCGCCTACCCCAAACTCAACGTCAAGATCGTGGCAACCCACTGCGGACTCTCCGTGGGTCCCGACGGTGCCACCCATCAGGCTCTGGAGGATATCGCGGTCATGCGTGTCCTCCCCAACATGACTGTGGTCGTCCCCTGC
Source organism: uncultured Thermoplasmata archaeon (assembly GCA_946545675.1). Classification (GTDB taxonomy): domain Archaea; phylum Thermoplasmatota; class Thermoplasmata; order Methanomassiliicoccales; family Methanomethylophilaceae; genus Methanomethylophilus. Next base: position 3,325 of record CAMNNR010000104.1, read on the forward strand.
GACGCCCACGAGGCGTACGCCGCGACCCTGGCGCTCGCAGACTACGACGGTCCCGCCTATATGAGGATGGGCCGTTCCGAATTTCCTGTCATCAAGGAGGAAGGATGCACCTTCCAGATCGGTAAGGCCGACGTCATCCGCGAGGGTACCGATGTATCGGTCATTGCCTGCGGACAGATGGTGCAGACCAGCCTGGAGGCAGCGGAGATCCTCGCATCTGAGGGTATCAGTGCAGAGATCGTCAACATGGCGACCATCAAACCCCTGGATACGGAAGCAATCCTCACCACCGCAAGGAAGACCGGGGCAGTCGTCACCGCAGAGGAGCACAGCATCATCGGCGGACTCGGTTCTGCCGTCGCAGAGTGCTTGGCAGAGAACGAACCCGTCCCCATGGGAAGGGTCGGTACCAAAGACACCTTCGGCGAGTCTGGTGAAGCGGAGGAACTCCTCGAGAAGTACGGACTCACCGCAGCAGACATCGTCGCCAAAGTCAAAGAGACAATCAGCAGAAAGAGATGAGAATCATGAAGATCTTCATAGACACCGCAAACCTGGACCAGATAAAGAAAATCGACAGTTGGGGAATCCTCGACGGAGTCACCACCAATCCCAGCCTCGTGGCGAAAGAGGGAACTGACACCCCCACCCGCGTCGCGGAGATTGCGAAGATCCTCGGAGACCGTCCCGTCTCTGCTGAGGTCATGGCTCTCGACGCCGAGGGAATGATTAAGGAAGGCCGCGAACTCCATAAGATCGCACCCAACGTGAACATCAAGCTCCCCATGTGTGAGGCCACCCTCAAAGCCACCAAGGTGCTGTCCGAAGAGGGAATCGACGTCAACGTCACCCTCATCTTCTCCCCTCTCCAGGCACTCCTCGCTGCCAAGGCAGGTGCCAGGTATGTCTCCCCCTTCGTAGGAAGGCTGGACGACATCGGAGACCGCGGAAACGACATGCTCGCCGAGACCGTCGAGATTATCCACCAGTACGGATACGGCACCGAGATCATCGCAGCCAGCATCAGGAACCCCATGCACGTCCTCGATGCTGCCGAGATGGG
>CAMNNR010000105.1 GCA_946545675.1 uncultured Thermoplasmata archaeon
ACACCGACGGACAGAACGTCGTCAACCTGACTGACCAGCAGGGAGGCAAGATCGTCCTCGCCGCAGAGTGGGCACCGATCACCTACAGCTTCGAGTTCTACAAGAACGACGAAACCCAGGAGAAGATCGTCCGCAGCGCCACCTACGACGTTGCCTTCACCGACTTCTCCAACACGTACGCCAGGGACGGATACCTGTTCGTGAAGTGGAACACCCAGGCCAACGGAAACGGAACCGACTATCTCACCAACGCATCCGCGACCAACCTCGCATCCGCACAGGATGCGGCGGTCGCCATGTACGCGGTATGGTCCTTCATCGCGACACCGACCGAGAACACCAGTTCCGGTTCCGTGGACTTCGGTACCGACACCTCTTCGGCCTCGGTCTCCATCGATGCCGCGGGCATCGCAAGTGCCAGAAACAGCATCGAGAACAATGCCGAGATCGACAAGGTCGTCGTGAGGTCCTCCGACTGGAGCGTTGACATACCCTCCGAGGCCCTGAACCACATCGCAGGCAACAACCAGCCCATCACCCTCTCCGTGGCGAAGATGGACATCGCTGAGGTTCCCGAATCCGTGAAGGCCAAGACAGGTGATATGCAGGTCATCTCCCTCAACATGATGGTCGACAACGCTGCATACACCGACAACTTCGGAGGCATGCTCACCATCACCGTCCCCTACATCCTCAAGGACGGGGAGACCGCTGACAACCTGTACATCTGGACCTTCAACGAGGCAACCGGACAGCTCAGCGAACGCACCAAGGTGACTTACGCAGACGGCAACGCTACCTTCCAGGTCGCACACTTCTCCTACTGGGCACTCGGACCCTACACCGAGCCTGCCAGCAGCGGAGAGTTCCCGATCATGATCGTTGCAATTGCGGTCGTCGCAGTCATCGCGGTCGCAGGTGCGGCAGCATACTTCTTCCTGGTGAAGAGGAAGGCCTGAAACGAGAGGATGACCGGGGTCGCTCCCCGGTTTCCCCTCACACCGCCGTGCGTACTATCCTGTGCACGGCGGTTCAAACACCTTTCTTTTGCATTGTTACAAATCTATGGGAAATTACTCGGATCGGCATGTTAGACGATCCGCAGAATGCACCAATACCCGCTTGAAACGAAATCGGAATAGGAGCCACTGGAGGGATTTGAACCCCCGACCGCTTGATTACAAGTCAAGTGCCATACCGCTAGGCCACAGTGGCGTATGTACCTCCAACCCCGACCACGGTTAAAATCCTATCGCTGACCGATAGGTCTAATGTATCGGAAGCCCATCACCCCCTGATGTCGAGAGCCTTCACCTCAGAGGAATACGAAGCAAAGGAAGTGGTCATCGAGATCCCAGAGAAGAAGGAGCCTTCCGCCGATTCGGAACTGGTCTTCGAGTACTCCAAAGGCAGGAACCTCAACGACCCCGCGCTGCCTTATGAGATAGGCATCCGTTTCAGGGATGGTTCCGACGGTTTCTTCCAATCGGAGGAATTCGCCGTCAAATGGCTCGGCAAAGCCGCCGAGATGGGCTCGACTGATGCCATGCTGGCACTTGCGCTCATCTACCTCAAGGACACCAAGACCCACGGATACCGCAAGGCAGCGGTACTGCTGAGGGATGCCGCCGCCAAGGGCGATGAGGAAGCCGCCCGCATGCTCGACATGGACAGCATCGGCGACCCGAAATCGAGGAAGACCTTCGACACCTACCGGCTCAACGCCGAACTCGGGAGCATAGATGCGATGAACCGCCTCGCCCAGGGATTCGAGAAGGGAGACTTCGGCAAAGACAAGTTCAAGGCCGCGGCCGTGTGGTACACCCGTGCCTTCAGGAAAGGCGACGGAGAAGCCGCCAAGAAGGCCCTGGCCCTCCACTACAAGAAGAAGGTGACACTCACCGATGAGGAACTGAGGTTCCTGCGTTCCGGGGATGAGAAGAGATGAGGAGGAGATGCCCTAACTGCGGCGCCGTGGTCCCGGAGAACTCCCTCACCTGCCCCCAGTGCTACGCCGAGGTGGACCGCGTCCTCCCCGACGATCCCAAGAAGACCACGCAGGAGGAGTTCCGCGAACACATCGAGAGGAGGAACAAGAAGATGCCGATCTCCCTCGCCCTCGCCGTCATCCCCGCCTTCATAGGGCTTCTGGGATTGGGACTGATCTATCAAGACTGGCGCGATCCCCGCGGGTTCAGATACCTCGGTACGGGGCTCGTGCTCTTCCTGCTGCCGGTACTGATAATCCTGGTGCTGGGACTGTTCTCCCTGCTGCTCATAATACCCATCTTCTTCCTGCTGCTGATGTACGTCCTCACGGCCCTGGCAAGCATCGCGGAGACCTATTTCGGGTCGTTCAGCATGTTCGTGAGAAGGCACTGATCAGTACTTCCCGCGCTCACGCAGGTTTATCATGATGCATGATGCCATCTGCGCCAGCTCCAGTGCACCGCGCTTGTCCCCCACGTTGGCGGGGTCGGCCCTCCTGAACATCTTCCGGTAGGCCTTCACGATGATATCGGGTTCGTCCGAAGGGTCCTTGCACCTGAAACTGATGGGCTGACGGGTCATGATGGAAGGCATGACATGGGCCTCGAGCGTGATGTCCCAGGGGTTGTTGGTCAGGTACTTCCCGAACTCCTGCCTGATATCGTAACTCGTCACGTACTGCCCGCGAATGACCTCCTTGAACTCCTTGGCCGCCTGGTCCTCCGGTACCCCGGTGTAGAGCAATGCAACCTCCAGTCCCTTGGACTCGGCGTAATCGAGCTTCGGCTTCCCCAGGTATTTGGGTTCTATCTGCAGCACCGCGTCATACACCGAATCGAAATCGCCGGTGTCGAGGTCCACCGAGCACACGCCGATGGAGAGGACCTCGTCGTAAGGGTAGCCCTGGGCACCGTCAGCGATGGTCTGAACCACGAATATCCTGTCCGACATGTCCTCGTCCTCCTGCGGGTTCACGCCTCTATCCTGAGCTTGTGGAACCTCTGGGTCTCCGCATCTCCTGCGGCGAGGCATATCAGCTCGGAGAGATGGATCACGGGTATCCCTCCCTCCACCCTGTCGTAGAAGACCTGGCAGTTCGGACATCCCACCACGATGAATTCGGCTCCCTGGCACTCTGCCTGCCTCTCCTCCATCAGCTTCTCCGAGACACCTTCGATGTTCTTGCCGCAGCACCCCCGGGTCTTGTTGATGATCTCGGCCCCGGTGGCCTCCACGACCATCCTGAAATCTGTATAGAACCTCTCCGAGGAACAGCCGGGTTCCAGAGCGATCTTCCTCCCTTTCAGGCCGGGCAGCGCCCTTATCCTGTCCAGGTACTTCGAGAAATAGGTGCAGATGTTCGGTGCATACACTCCCGAGGTGGCGAGTTCGTTGGTGCATCCCGAACAAAGGGTCACCAGGTCCCTGCCGGAGGCGTTGCCCCTGAGGTTCACCTTGATCTCGGTGCGTTGCGCCTCGTCCATCTTCCTGAAGGTCACGGGATAGGTGCAGCAGGTGTTATCCAGCAGCTCTCCGGCCCCCACCCCCAGGTATTCGAACGCCTTTATGGCGGCGTATTTCAGGTAGGGTATCTTGCCCTGCACGATGCAACCGGGCATGACGAAGACGTCCCTCCCCTCCTTGTACTTGGGGAGCTCCTTCTTCCAATCGTCCGATGCGGGCGGGATGGAGAAACCGTGCCTGACGAAGGCCTCCGGCGTGCTCACGCCCAGCTTCTCGGCCTTGAGATAGAGCATCACGAGCTTGGGGTTGGTGTGTCTGCACACCTCGCTGCATTTCCCGCACCCGATGCACATCTCGGTGTTAGGGTCTTTGGCGATCATGGAAAGCCAGGGACTGCACCCTCCGTACTTGTGGGAAGGACACACTTTCATGCAGCGTCTGCAGCCGACGCAGCTGGTCATAAGGTCCACAACGAAATCAGGGAGGGCACACATACATGGTGGAATGTGCCCCGACATAATAGGGTTTGTGCAAGCGGCGGGAGGTCCGAACCGGAACTGAAGACTGACCGATCGATAGGTGGTCACTCTGACTTTCCGAGTTTTTCCAGGACCTTTTCCAATACAATCTCGCGATACTCGGGCACCAGCATCTCGCTGTTCACTGCATCTTCGGGAGACATCCCCTGTTCGCAGCATAGTTTGTAGGCGAAATCGGCAAAGATGGAGCAAGCCTTCTCACGCTCTTCGTTTCTGCCTTCGATCAGAAGTTTTGCACGTTCTTCCTCAATCTCGGCTGCCAATCTTGCACGTTCTTCCTTGACCTCGGCTGCCAATCTTGCACGTTCTTCCTTGACCTCGGCT
>CAMNNR010000106.1 GCA_946545675.1 uncultured Thermoplasmata archaeon
CACGTACGCAAAGATCCCCGGACCCTGCAGGGACGGACTCTTCCCCGCGGTGAAGATTACTGTGAAAGAATTCGGATGGACCGTACTCAACAGTTTCTTCGAGGAGATCGACGGCAAGCCGTACACGGAGTATTACGAACCCTGCTCCGAGAAGAAGTGGAACGATGCCGTCGGGAAGATCTGCCTTACCTTCGAAGGCGGCGAACCCGAAACGGGAATGTGTCCCGCCTGCCGGAGAGCGTGCAGGCCTTACTGCTTCCTCGATCCCGGGTGGAGGGAGAGCGTTCCGGAATTCACGATCAGCATCAGTTTCCAATGGAGGATAGCATGACTTACATTGTCAGAGTCACGAATCCGGCTCTTGCCAACCCCGAACCAAGGGAATTCGACATCGACCAGTGGTGGGATTGGGAGGAACTGCAGCAGCTGCTCACCGGGACCATGGACGTCTCCGGCATCGCCCATCTCTACGAGGGGGAGAAGATCGTCATCGAGTGCGTGAAAAGGGACGATTCATCGGTATCGGAGGAAAGGAGGGATGCCTTTGCTTGACGATGTCAAGTACATCACGTGTTGGAGATGTGGGCGGATGCTCTCCACCAGAGGTATCGCAGCCTATTGCAGAGAATGCAGAGTTTACACAAAGGTGAGACCGTGATCGAATACGGATGGACTCCGCAGTGGGTCTCCCCGCCGGAACTGACCGCTGAACAGATCTCCACCCTTAAGAGAGGGAAATCCGTGGAAGGGGACTTCGGACTGAGAACGTGGGACCTGTTCCTGCTGGACAGCTCCGTGGTAGTCTGTTACTATGCGGACAGTTCCGAATGCTGGATCAGGATGATGAACGATTATGAAACCAATTATCTCAAGGCTAATAACGGAGGACACACGATGAAGGAGAACATGCTTGTGATCGATATCGAAACGACGGGACTCGACGGTCTGCCGAAGGACCGGGTGCTGGAGATCGGTATCGCGGAGCTGGTTCCCGATTCGAAGGAGATCAAACCTGTCTATCAAGCGGTGATCCATTATCCGGATATTCGGGATTTTGTGGAAGAGAACGGACCCGTCTGGGTATTCGGTAACAGCTCGCTTTCCATGGAGGATGTGATCGATTCTCAGAAGAGTCTTGAGCAGGTCATCCGGGAGGTGCGGGAGATCGTGAAAGGGAAGGAGGTCACCTCCTACAACACGGGGTTCGACTTCGACAGGTTCCTGTTCAGGGAGCCCTGGAACCTGCAGGAGGTCTGTTCTGTTCCCTTGGATATCATGAAGCTCGCCACCGACAGGGTGAGGGAGCTCTTCGAAGCGGGGAAGATTCAGGATCTTGTGACAAGGGAGAAGCTCGCCGCCAAATGGGACGAGAGACCGGATTCGTGGGTGAGTGCGTTCGACTCCTACATGATCCTCTGTCCCGGAGACATCTATGATAAGATACATCCTGAACTCCACCGGGCATTGGACGATGCCATGAGGGAAGCGGAGATCCTGCACAGCTGCCTCGAGGCTGAAAAAGAAGAATAAACCAAGGTGCCCCCGGGAAAGGGGGCATCGTTTCACCAACACGATGACTTATGCCTCACTTCTGTGGCATAACTGTGTTCGGTAATTCACTCTGACCTCTGACACCTCATTCGAATCTGAAGTACGTGTACTCCCATCGGTAGTAACACTAATCAAAAAATTAGTAACACTAATATACAGGTCAATTAATCAACCACTGCATGGATACGAAACTTATCGCAATTATCGCAGCAGGTATCGTAGTCGTCGGCGCGGCTGTCGCCGTTGCCGTCACATTCGGCGGCAACAACAGTTCGAACGACCATCTGGATAAGACCGGAAGGCTGCTCATATACGGCAACGCTGACAACAACGACTATCTCGACGGGGACGACCTCAATCTCGTGAAGGACCTGGTCAAGGACCCCAGCAAATGGGACAAGACCAAGAACCCCTACGCGGACACCAACCACGACGGGAAGATCGACCAGGCCGATGCTGACCTCCTTCAGAAGTTCGTCAACAAGGAATCCGCTACCATGTACTTCGTGAGCGCAAGCGGAGAGGTCGACAAGATTACCTACCCCCTCTCGAAGAACATCGGATGCATCCACATGTACCCCATCGACGCGTGCATCGCACTCGGACTCTACGAGGACGTCAAGGCGGTCACGCACAACGTCATCACCAACGTCCAGTGGGGGGACAAGGCCAAGTACCCCGAGACCCACGCCTTCACCGACATCGGGAAGCCCCAGACCGATCCCGAGCCCGCCCTCCAGAGCGGCGTGAAGACCATCCTCAACCACAGCGAGTCCGACCTCTCCAAGCTCGAAACGGCGATCGAGGCAGGGCACCTCGACGTCAACGTCGTACAGCTGAACCTCAGCCTCTACGATCCCGACGGACCCGACAGGAACGGTTCCATGCTGATGCTCGGAGTCATGTTCCAGGTCGAGGATAAGGCCGAGAAGTACGTGAAGTTCATGGACAAGATCACCGACGAGATCAAGGGCAAGAGCCTCGCGGCCAAGACCTGTCTCTGCGCGCTCTACCCCACCGCGGCATCTACCGAGGTCGACGTCACGTACGACGACGGCACAATGTACGGGGAGCTGTTCACCCTCTCGTTCATCAATGTGAAGGACGCCTTCCACCCCAGCGCCGACATAATGTATCCGGAGCTCGAGATGGAGGAGGTGTACAACCTCAATCCCGACGTCATCTTCTACGTCTCGCTGAGCGGTACCAACGACACCGTGGACGAGGGCAAGGCCGAGTTCAAGGAGTCCGCGGACTTCTTCAAGGAGACCAACGCCTACAAGAACAAGATGGTGTTCGGTGTGAACTACTACGTCCTCGGAAACGTCAGCGGAATAGCCCAGCTCCCGCTGATCTGTTCCTACCTGTGGCCGAACGACTTCGACTCGGAGAAGGGATGGAACTACATCCAGGAGTACTACGACCAGTTCACCCTGTACAAGGATGTGGACGTCAAGACCCTCGCGGGGGCTCAGATCTACACTCTCTGAAACCGGGGGCTACGCGCCCCCATTACCTTGAACCCATGACCCTTTCCGACGATGTAACCAACGATCCCCTGATCGACGGCGTCGTCCGTCAATCCGTGGACAGATGGAGCAGGCCGCTCGAATCGGAACGGCTCTCCGAGACCCTTGAAGGGTACCGCAGGTACACCTGGAGGAAATGGGTCTTCATGGCCGTATGCCTGACCCTTACCGTTCTGGTATCCGGTTACTCGCTGACAATCGGAGGCTACTCCATAGGTTTTCTGGAGACCTTCCAGATCGTGTGGGGTCACATCGTCGGCGATGTGGCCGATCCGCTCAAGGACCACATCATCATCAACCTGCGCCTCCCAAGAATCGTGACCGCGATATTGGCGGGCGTGGGGCTCGCCGTCTGCGGCGTCGCTATGCAGAGCTCCTTGCTGAACCCGCTGGCCGACCCGTACACCACCGGGGTGTCCTCCGGAGCGCTGTTCGGGGCAACGTTGAGCATGATCCTCCACATCAGTCTGCTGGGCAGCGGCGGGATAGTGCTGAACGCGTTCATCTTCGCCCTGATCCCCATGGTGGCGATCATGCTGGTATCCAAGGTGAGGAACAGCTCCCCCACCACGATGATCATGGCGGGGATCGCGGTGATGTACATATTCAACGCCCTCACCGCACTGATCAAGCTCAGCGCCGATCCCAACGACCTCAAGGCGCTGTACGAGTGGAGCGTCGGTACGCTGTACTTCTCGACATGGTCGGACATACCGATGCTCCTGGGATTCGTCATAGGCGGGATGGCAGTCATACAGTTCCTCTCCCGCAAGCTCAACGTACTGGCATCCGGCGAGGAGAACGCCAAGGGCCTGGGGGTTAACACCGGCTTGATAAGGAGGCTCACCCTCCTGGTGGTCTCCCTGACCACCGCGGCCGTCGTCAGCGTGACGGGTCTGATAGGGTTCGTCGGACTGGTCGCTCCGCATATAACGAGGATATTCATAGGGTCCGACAACAGGTTCCTGGTGCCTGCCTCGGCCATCTTCGGCGCCTTCCTGCTCATCATAGCGGATATGATAGGCAGGCTCATCGTCGCCCCAGCGGTCCTGGAGGTGGGCGTGGTCACATCGTTCCTGGGCGGACCGCTGTTCCTCTGGCTGATCCTGAGTTCCAACAAAAAGGTGTGG
>CAMNNR010000107.1 GCA_946545675.1 uncultured Thermoplasmata archaeon
AGATTTCGGCTGAGCCCTTCTGATCATCCCGTAATGTTTGATATCAGTGCCGGGAAGGCAGCCCACCTCCGCCAGTTCGAAACCGAAATGCTCGTAGAACGGGACGTTGGCCGCATCGTGGGTCTCCAGATAGGCGGATGCCCCGATCCTGTCCAGATATCCGAGGAAGGGGTCCAGCATTTTTCTTGCGAGCCCCTTCCCCTGATAGGCAGGCTCCACGGCCAGGTTTGATACGTACCATGTGTTCTCGTCGATGTATCTGTTCATCATGTCAACACAGTATTTCTCATACGACGACAACCTCGTCAGGACGCCAAAACCGTATTTCATGCCCATCCTGAAACCGCCTTTCATCACATATCTGAAGGTACTGATCTTAGAACCGGGGGGACAGAGGGACAGGACGCCGTGTCCGTCGGCGGATACGTTGATCCCGCCTTTGCAGGCAAGGATCTGCAGAGCACAAATCTCGGAGACACAGTCATCATCATAAGCATCAGGCAGGGAGTACTCGAAACACGGGTATCCGCGATAGCATTCCCCGCAGAACCTGGTACTGTAACGCTCCTCACCTTTCCGGACGATGGATAGCCCCTCCTCGGCGGAGAAGCATTCTATCAGTTCCGAATGGGTGGCGATCATACCACTCCAATACATTTCCCGTATAATACTCCCGCGTATGTGAGATACGGATATGTCGATAACTGTCCATCAGAACAGGTTTTATCCTGTATCAACCGTATCAGGAATAATGCCTTCCAAACCCGAGACTCTCGAATCCGTACTCGCGATCCTTCCGGATTTAAGGCATCGCAGGATGATGGGAGAGTATCTCCTTTATCGGAACGACATTCTTTTCGGTGGCATATATGACGACCGTCTCCTGCTGAAGATAACCAAAGCCTCGGCGACGATACTCGCATCCTATCCGTCGGCATTCCCGTACGATGGCGGAAGTGAGATGATCCTGGTCCCCCAGCCGTACGACAGAGAGTTGTTGGACAGGGTCATCGATGCCATGTGCGATGAACTCAGATGAGCGAATCCATCACCATAGGAAAGGATTGCTGGTTGGGAGCCAACGTCACCGTGCTTCCTGGAGTGACCATCGGGGGCAGGTGCGTGATAGGTGCCGGATCTGTGTCACCAGGGATGTGCCAGATGATTCGACTTGGGTAGGGGATCCTGCCCGCCCGATCAGCCGGTGAACATCACTCGTTCCGGACTACGGTCACAGGGCAGGAGGCGTTGATCACCACAGCCTCCGCGACACTCCCTTTGAGGACCTTGCTTATCCCTTTGCGTGCATGGGTCCCCATGACGACGAGGTCGTACTTCCCAGACTCCGCACATATGATCTGAACAGGGTTCCCTTCCCTGATATCCGTGACGAAGTCGATTCCTTCCACCACGCATCTCTGGGCGACTTCCTGAACTACGCTCTCGGCGTGGACATCCTTTGTCTTCACCGAAAGTATCGTCAGTTTCCCGCCGACACGTTTGACTGTCTCTATCGCCAGGTCTATGGCGGGCATGTTCTTGCTGTCTACCGGCAGCAGGACGTTCTCCAGTCTGTCAGAAACCGATTTCAGCGTCAAGACGGGACAGTAAGCGTTCTCGATGCCCTTCGCTGCCGTGGAACCCATCCTGCCTCCGCCGAACGAACCTTTGCCGGTAGTGCTCATGATGAGCATGTCGTACTCCTTGGTGAGATCGCTCAGGACCTGCCAGGGGAGCCCTTCGACCAGCATGGTCTCCATCTCCACCCCCTGGGTCTTCGCCTTCTTCATCGCGCTCTCGAGGGTGTGCTCGCCCTCGAGCTTCGATGCGAATATACGTGTCATCACGTCCGCATCGTCGAATTCCCCGTGGCGGGTGTTGTCTACGACGTACACAAGTGTGAGTTTGGTTGCGAAATATTCGGCCGAATGCAATGCAAGGTCGATGGCAGCCTCGGAAAGAGTACTCCCATCGGTTGCTACGAGGACGTTGTCAAATTTCATCAGGACCACCATTAGAATGTGAAAACGCTGTGAAAAAGAATCGAATTCAGCCCTATAAATAATAATGGACGAACCATCCATCCATATTAATTTTAAACCGCCTAGACAACTGGGATGATTCGATATAGTAAAGAGCGGACCAGTCACTCTGCGTGTAATACGGATTTGAAATCGGGAAGGTTCCCGCATTCGCCCAGATAGTACTTTCTCACTTTCGGGGTCAGGAGAAGGATGATGACCGCCACAGACAGGCATATCAGAAGCATCTGGTCGTTCTCGTAACCCGCGCTCAGGATTCCGGAAGTGGCGATGAAAATCCTGAATCCCATCAGAGGGAAGCAGAGGATGTACCCGATCTTCGAAGAGCACAGGAGAAGCAAGGCTATCGTCGATCCGAATATGACGAAGACCGTCAGGATGCCCGCGTACGAGACCGCTATTAGCTCTGACTCGTCGAGGACGTAGGAATAACAGTAGTACACCAATGCCTGGAACGACTGCAGCATGGCCATGACGATTATGAAACCGATGGCGTAATTCACCAGATAGGGCCTGTCGCTCTTCATGATTCCCCCTGAACGGAAGCTGGATCACTTCTTCCCGCGCACGACTTTGAATATGTAGAGGATCACGAGTACCGCCACAGGCAGGATGGCACCGCGGATGTTTCCGAGGAGCCAATACGCGAAGATCAGTGCGATGATACCGATGATGCCGTACTTCCTGAGGATGGCTCCGCCGCCCAGGACAAGGGTGAACAGGAGCAGTGCCAGCAGCATTATCACGGTGACGATGAGCGAGGAGGAGAACCACATGAACTGGGTGTCCCCGACGAACTCCTCGACGTAGGGGCGGATCAGGAGGTCGCAGACCACGGGGACCACAACCACCAGTAACAAGGTGCAGATCAGACCACCGATGAAGGACTCGGTGATACCCTTTCCGCCGGTGACTACGTTCTTTTTTGCCATTACTGTCCGGATACCATGAACGTATTTGGATTCTCTTATGTCCTGAAACGAACCCCGCTCCGAGGGTTCAGGATTATAGATAAGGAGGTATTATGCGAGGATATGAGTAAGCAGAGGAGGAAGGAGGTAGCACAGGTGCTTAAACCGCACTGGAAGGCCATCCTCGCCATCATCCTGATTCAGGCTGTCGCCGTTTTCACGCAGGTGAACGCCATCAGGATGCTGAAACCCATCCTCGACAAAGGTGTCTTCGACAAGGATATCCAAGCTGTCCTTTCAATGGGAATGGTCCTGCTCGCGATGACCCTGATCATCCTCATCGCACTCACCATCGTATCCTACATCGCCTCGAAGGTGGCGACATCTGTGGCATCGGAACTCCGTGTCTCCATCATCACCGCGGCGATGAAATCCGACAGGATGGACCGCATGGGGGAGAGCACCACAAAGACAATGACTTCCCTCACCGCGGACGTCAACACCTTCCAGCAATTTCTATATGAGTCGCTCAGGACCTATCTCCCCATGCCTCTCCTAATGGTCTCGCTGTTCTATTACACATTCAAGATCAACTTCGCCGTGGGCGTGATGATGGCCTGCGTATTCAGCATCATCACGATAATCACTCTCTCCTTCGGAAACCGCGTATACCGCTTGTACCCGATCCAGGTCGAATACACCGACAGGGTGAACAACCGTCTGAGGGAGAAGATCACGGGTTACAGGACCATCAGCGCTTACAACGCCAAGAAATACGAGCAGGACAAATTCCTGAAGGCCAGTGATGAGCTCGGGGCGATGACCCGCAAGGTCAGCAAGAACACCTACTTCATCCCCAACCTCACCACCGCGATGATCTGGATATCCATCATAGTCATCTACATGATCGCGTCCTTGGATGCGTACGGTCGCACCATCTCAGCGACGAGTCTGCTGCTGTTCATGCAGTACACCACCTACATCGTGGCCACTCTCGCCCTCATCCCGTACCTCAGTACCGAAGCCCCTCGCGCGTTCAACTGCTTCCACCGCATACAGGACATGGTCTCCTCGGTGGACAACGACTTCGGCCTCACCGAGCCCGATTCCGTCGATGAGGAAGCGGATCCGCTCCGCTTCGAGGAGGTTACCTCGACCGACCGCAGGGGAAGGCGCACGGTGAACGATGTCACCTTCACGATTCGTAAAGGAGAG
>CAMNNR010000108.1 GCA_946545675.1 uncultured Thermoplasmata archaeon
ATTCCTTGGCAGCTTATCACGCACTAAACGTAGCATCGAACGCCCTTTTCCATATTTTTTCACAAGTTCCAGGACGTATATCTCATCTTGATTATCCGTTCGGATCGATCCAACACAATTGTCAAAAGGTGAGGTAGTCCTGCCCGGATTCGAACCGAGGTCACCGGCTCCAAAGGCCAGCATGATTGACCACTACACTACAGGACTGTATGGAGGGAGATATGATAGCAGTATTTAGTGGAGACGTTTTCCCACTAGATATGTGCTGAAGCTTTCCGTCACTTCCACGTCGATATACGTTCCGAGTTCCAGAGTCTCCTTTATTGCAATGGGGCGGTAATTCTCGTTTCTGGCAATCACGGATCCGTCAGAGGATATCTCGCTGACGAGTGCTCTGTACCTTCTGCCAACCAAGCGGGAGTTCACATCCGCTTCGGTACGGTTCTTCATATCCGTCAGTTCGGTGGATCTCTCCTTGAGTATCCTTCCATTGAGCTGCGGCATCTTGAATGCCACTGTACCAGGGCGTGGCGAGAAACGGGTTATGTTGATCGTGTCCGCCCTCAGTTCCTCTATGAGTGCCAGACTCTTTCTGTGATCCTCGTCGGTTTCCTCCGGGAATCCTGCGATGAGGTCCGTGGCTATGCTGAGGTCGGGGTAACGCGCCCTTATCCTGCCAACGATGGACATGAAGTCCTCCACGGAATAGTGTCTCTTCATCCTGTCAAGGACATCGTCGCTTCCGCTCTGTACGGGGATGTGCAGGAAACGGTACACTCTTGGATCCTCGAATGCATCGAGTACACTGTCCAGAACGGGTTTGAGGCTGTTGGGGTTCATCATTCCGATGCGCACCTTGTACTCGCCTTCTTTCGTCAGCAGCAGTCTCAGCAGTTCGCCGAGGTCGGTCCCGGTGTCGATGCCGTAGCATCCCGTGTCCTGGGCTGTGATGAGGATCTCTTTCGTACCTCTGTCGATCAGTTCGTCGAAACGGGCCTTGATCTTCTCTGCGGGATAGCTCCTGAGAGCTCCGCGTGCGAAGCGGGTGATGCAGTATGTGCAGTTCCCGCGGCAGCCTTGTGCTATGGGGATGATGGCGGTGATAGGGGTCTTACCGATGTCAATCGGAGTTCCGCAGCCGTACTTCTGGGACACGGCATCTGAGAATGAATCGTATTCCTGCGGGGGGATGACGAGGGAGCCCGGCAGGCGGACCATGGCACGCGATGCCTGGACCTTCGCCATGCATCCCGTGACTATGACTTCCTTCCCTGCGATCTTCAGCTCGTTCATCCTTTTGATCATCCTCTTCTCCGTGGTTTCGACCACGGTGCAGGTGTTGAGGATGACGATGTCGGCGTCGTCGGCAGAAGGTACAGGAACATGGCCGAGCGCTACCATGCGCTCAGCGAGTTCCTCACCTTCTCCGAAATTCATCGTGCAGCCGTACGACTCGACGTAGAATTTCATAAGAATCAGTGGTTTACGGCCTCGGTGGTCACCTGTGCGAAGGCGGTCTTCGCGGAGATGTTGGTGATCTTGACGTTGGCCCTGGTTCCCCTGGTGGTTCCGGGGACGACGATGAGGTAGTCCATGTACTTGGCCACTCCATCTCCCTTCTTTCCTACATCGTTGATGGTGACGTCGACCACGTCTCCGACGTGGAGGGTGTTAGCGTCTTCGGGCCTGGCGGCCTTCCTGATCATGATAGGCCTGCGGGCACCGCATGCCTCGCAGACGAGGATGAAGGTCCTGTCTTCCTTGTCGATGTGGGTGTCGGGTCTGCCGCACTCGGAACAGATAACGTAGGTCTCGGTGTAGTCCCTGACCTTCTCGTCGATGTGGTTGGTGCTGATCTTCGCCTTGAAGACGACCCTGCGGCCCTCGAGGGTACCGGGGGTTCCAAGCTCCTTCAGGAGGTACTGGAGCAGGTGCTGGGGGTCCCTCCTGATCTTGTCGGTGACATCTATGAAGTTCTTGAAGATGGTGATCTTACCTTCCTGGATGATGTCCAGCTCGGGCAGTTCGAACCTGTCGTGGGTCTCGATATTCTCGGGGAGCTGTTCTTTGGCTCTGTCGAGCATCGCTAGGTAATCGTTTGCGTCCATGATGTCGCCTTCTATGCCCTGCCCTATTCATAACATTATATAAAACTTGACGCGCCCGCGCCTGCACGCAGGCGGTTATATGTCAATGATTGTTTTTGCAGGCAATCGCAGCCTCCACGAGTCCTAGGTGCAGGGGGGAGGGAGACCCTGGTCTCGACTTGAATTCAGGATGGAACTGGGATGCGACGAAGTAGGGGTGGCCGTCCAGCTCCCCAATCTCCATCTTGGTGCTGTCCTCGGACATTCCTGTGAAGTGCCAGCCTGCTTCTTCGAACCTTCCGATGTATTCGGGGTTGACCTCGTATCTGTGTCTGTGGCGTTCGGAGATGTCAGTGGAGCCGTAGAGGGTGGCTGCCTTGGACCCTTTCTTCACGAGGACGCGTTGGGCACCGAGCCTCATCGTTCCACCCATCTGTGTCACTCCTGCCTGCTCGGGCATGATGAAGATCACCGGGTCGCGGGTTCCGGGTTCGAATTCTGTACTGTCCGCATCCTCGAGTCCGAGGAGGTCGCGGGCAACCTCGATGGTGGCTATCTGGAATCCCAGGCATACACCGAGGAAGGGGATGCCGTTCTTGCGTGCATACTTCGTCGCAGCTATCTTCCCTTCCACGCCCCTGACGCCGAAACCTCCGGGGACCAGGACACCGTCAACGTCGCCCAGGATGGCGGCGGGGTCGCAGTGGAGCAGGTCGTCGCTGTCAACGAACTTCACATGCACTTTGCAGGCTAACTGAGCCCCGGCATGGGTGAGGGCCTCCAGCTGACTCAGGTATGAATCGGCGAGGGAGGTGTATTTGCCAACTAGGGCGACGGTGACCTCGGTCTTGGGAGAGAGGACGTTCCCGAGGAACCTCTCCCATCCGTCCATGTTGCGGGGGGCGGTCTCCAGCCTGAGTCTGCTGACTATGTAGTCCACCACGCCTTGTTTCTCCAGTATTATCGGGACCTCGTAGATGGAATGGGCATCGGGGCAGGATATCACTGCGTGTTCGTCCACGTCGCAGAACATCGCTATCTTCGCCCTTGCGGCGGGGCTGATCTCCTTGGCGCACCTCCCCACGATCATATCGGGCCTGATTCCTGCACCCATGAGTTCCTTCACCGAGTGCTGGGTGGGTTTGGTCTTCTCCTCCCCGACGGTGCCGGTAATGGGTATGAGGGTGCAGTGCACGTATAGGACATTCTCCCTTCCCAGTTCCCGACCGATCTGCCTTGCGGCTTCTACGAAGGGCATGGATTCTATGTCGCCGACGGTGCCTCCGAGTTCCACTAGGGTCACATCGGCCTTCTCACCGGCCGCCAGGATCCTGCGCTTGATCTCGTTGGTGATGTGGGGGACGATCTGAACCGTCTTCCCCAGATATTCGCCCTTCCTCTCGTTCTCGATGACCGCTTGGTAGACCTTCCCCGTGGTGACGTTGTTATCGCATCTCAGGCGGAGGTCCATGAACCTCTCGTAGTTCCCCAGGTCGAGGTCGACCTCCCCTCCATCCTCCAGTACGTAGACCTCACCGTGTTCGAAGGGATTCATGGTCCCGGCATCGATGTTCAGGTAGGGATCTATCTTGACTGCATTCATCCTCAGGCCGCGGGATTTCAGGAGGCATCCGATAGAGGACGCGGTAATCCCTTTTCCCAGGCCGGAAATCACTCCTCCGCTGACGAAAATGAACTTCATGTAATCAACGGGAATGAATATAAGCCAAATAAATAGATAAATGTTTTCTAAATCACATTTTTACTATACAAATGTACTTCAATAGCGGAGAAATCAGAATAAATACCTCTTCTGCGTACACCCAATTTGTCTTTTTCCCTTTATACGCGTGTATTAAGGGTGCTTTTGTTGAAAGTGTTATATATCATAGCAGAATAGCGCATCTCAGCGTAGCCGTGCTTAACAGTGTACTAACACTGGGCCAGCGTGGCAATATCGTTTGCAAACGAAACAAAAAAACCCAAAAGGAGACAAAAATCATGGGAAATGGTCTATTCACCGCCAGGAAAATGAAGGCGGACAGGCAGAAATTCCGCTGGCAGGACAGGGGAT
>CAMNNR010000109.1 GCA_946545675.1 uncultured Thermoplasmata archaeon
GGTTACGTATGACAAACTCATCTTCTTTTTTTATTTCCGGTAACGGGAGAGGGATCGTCGGGAAAGCCGATCCGTCTCCGTTTGCAATCATCGTTTTATCGTTGCACTTCATCTCGTAATCAGCTTCTTTACCGGAGCTGGTGTTTCCAATGGCCGTCCGTACCGAACACGTGATAACCGTTGCATGCATAGTGGTCGCTGTATGCATCGCTGCCGTCTTCATTACTTTAGAAGACAGGGATGAACCCCAGATTCCGAAATTCACGGTATCAGGCGAGACCGATCTCCCTGGCAATTTCTTCATCTCCTTCGTCTACAGCAAGAACATCATGATGCTCGACGGAAAAGGCGAGGTCGTGTGGTACAAGCACGAAGACGCTCCTGCTGACGGCACCCATACGGGGTTCTGGGACTTCAAGAAGCATGATGTCGGCGGGACCACCTATTACAGTTATCATGACCAGATTGCCGGATTCGATAAGTTGGGTATCGAAGGATACGCACCCGGGGAACGCGTCATACTGGATGAGAAATTCAACGAGGTCAAGCGCATACGTTTCGAGCAATCGGACATCGTCGAGAAGGGGCACCCTCTGGACGGACATGATTTCCTGCTCATCGACCTCGACCATTACATCATGTCCGGTTACATACGCGACAAGGTTTACAACATCCCCGGTTTCCCGGATGGCTCTGACGTGGTCTATTCATATCTGCAGGAGGTCAGCAACGGATCGGTCGTCTGGGACTGGAGAAGTGTCGACTATCCGGAGCTATACGATCTCGTGGTGACCGATGCCAATCCCCGTGCGGATGACTTCGCGAACCAATATGTCGAAGCCCCGGATTACGTGCATTTCAATGCCATGCGCCTCAACAGCGATGGCGACCTCGTCTGTTCGTTCCGCCATCTGAACACCATCCTCTGCCTTGACCGTATGGCTGCTGACAACCAGATCCTGTGGAAGCTCTCCGGGAACGGCGACGATTTCGGTCTTACTGCGGAACAGAAGACCTCCAGTCAGCATTACGTGACCGTCGACGGGGATATTATCCGGGCTTTCGACAACCACAATTCCACCGGCGAGACGCGTATCGTGAGTTATACCGTGGACATGGCGAACACGGACCTGCTGGCGTTCGAGAGCTTCAGGGTGGACGGACGTTTCTCCTCCGCATGCGGAGCCCAGCAGCACATAAAGGACAAGCTGTTCATGATCGGTTGGGGGCGGTCAGAGAACGACAGTGTGTGCATGTCGGTCTACGATTTCGCCGAGGACAAGGAACTGCTCAGCATATCCTTGGCGAACTCTGACAACTTCACCTATCGCTGTGTATATTACGAGTGAACCTGTGCACTGGTGCCCCGATCCTTTCGCGGAATCGATAGGAGATAATGCTGTTTATCCATCCCACTTCGGCACAGTTTATCTATGTGAATCAGTTGTTTGTCTCGATGACGATACACCGCATCGAAACTGCCATCTCGTATGACTCCAACATGTACCTTGTGATGGGCAGGGGCGCGGTGCTGATAGACACCGGTACCGGCCTCGATACCGGCAATACAGTGAGGCAGATCAGGGGGATACTGGGCGAAACCAAACTGGTCGCTGTGTTCCTGACCCATTGCCATGCCGATCATATCGGTGGTCTCGCGGCCATCGTCAGGGAGTTCGGATGCCCCGCTTATGTGCACGAATGCGAGGTCTCAGCGGTAACCGGCGCGGATCATATCCGTACTTTCGCCGACGGGATGGGTGTGGACCTGGAACCGGTCCCCTGCAGTGCATTCATGGAGCAGGAGCTGTTCAATCTTGGCTCCCATGTCTTGGAAATTATCCACACACCCGGACATACGGCCGGCAGCGTATGCATCTACGACCGCTGCACCCGTTCGCTTTTCTCCGGTGATACGGTGTTCGCACAGGGATTCGGAAGGACGGACCTCCCTACCGGTAATTTCCACGATCTCTGTGAATCGCTGAGAAAACTGCATAAGGTAAATATCGGAACACTCTATCCCGGGCATGGGCAGGCCGCCGCCGACGGAAAAAGGGCGGTCAACGAGGCAATCAGAATAACGGAGGGATTTTATTGACCATACTGAAGTGTGATCTTAAAAACGGATTTGACAACAAATGTATCGAGGCTGCAGAGGCTGCGGCCACCGATGTAAGGTCGGGTAAGCTCATCGTATACCCTACCGACACCGTGTACGGTATCGGTGCGGACATCTACAACCAGGCTGCTGTCAAAGATCTCTATCTTACGAAGAACAGGCCGTTCGACATGGCCCTTTCCGTGGCTGTTGCCGACAAGAAGATGATGGAGAAGGTAGCGGTCCTCAACGACTACGCAGAACGTCTTATCGACGCCTTCCTCCCCGGCCCACTCACTATCATAATCAAGAAACAGGACGATGTGCCAGACATCGTAACTGCGTCCTCCGACAAGGTCGGAGTCCGCATCCCTGACCACCCCATGGCGGTGGAGATCGCGAAGCGCTGCGGCCCCATCGTGGCAACTTCCGCCAACACCCATTCCAAGCCCGATGCAGTCAACATCGACATGGCCGTCTCTGCATTCGGCGGTGCCGTATCCACCTATGTGGACTGCGGCCCCAGTCCACTCGGAAAGCCCTCTACCATCGTATGGATCAAGGACAAGGAGTACGAGATCATCCGTCAGGGATCGATAACCGAGGCCATGATCAACGAGGTACTTCAATGCTGAACGAAGACCAATTAGCAAAACTGCGCAAAGCAGGGCAGATATCAGCCGCCGCCAGGGATCTGGGGATGAGCCTCTGCAAACCCGGTGCGAAACTCTACGACATCGCACAGGAGGTAGAGGGATACATACGCGATCACGGCTGCGGACTCGCTTTCCCCTGCAACATCAGCATCAACGAGATCGCTGCACACTATACTCCCTCACCCAACGACCAGTCCCGTCTCGAGGTCGGTGACGTGGTCAAGATCGACTGCGGGGGATTCCTTGACGGATACATCGGGGACACCGCCGGTACCGTAGAGGTGGCTACCAACGCCTACCGTGACCTGGTAGAAGCCTCCAAGACCGCCAGGAACACCGTGGCGGAGTTCGTGGGAGAGGGTACGCCCATCAGGGAGATCGGCCGTGCCATCGAGATGAGCGTCAAGAGGGACGGATTCAAGGTCGTGGAGAACCTCTGCGGCCACCAGATCGAGCAGTGGGACCTCCATGCCGGTTTCTCCATCCCCCCGTATGACGCAGGGGACGAGACCCAGATCCAGGCGGGAATGACCTTCGCCGTGGAACCCTTCGCCACCAACGGAAGGGGTTACGTCGATAACGGCAAACCCGGGAACATCGTCATCTACAACCGCGACAAGCCCATCAGCGACCCCAAGACCCAGGACTTCATCGCCTACATCAAGGATGAGTTCCACGGACTCCCCTTCTGTGCCAGGAGCTGCGATTTCCCCGATGCCGAGAAGCACGTCAAGCTCCTCCTCCGCAAGGGTGTCCTCGGAGGCTTCGCACAGCTCGTCGAGGCCCCCGGGAGCATCGTGACCCAGCACGAATACACCTTCTATGCCATCGGCAAGAGGGCAGAGGTCACCACCTTACCGTAAAACCTTTAATTCCCCCCATTGTTGGGGGGACCATAAAAGGCCGATGTAGCCGAGCTGGCCAAAGGCGGTAGACTCAAGATCTTCTCCATAGCGGTTCACCGGTTCGAATCCGGTCGTCGGCACCTTTAACCATTATCCTGCGGACACATTGTCCAGTGCCTCTATATACGGGCGCGCGCACCCCCATAGTTTTATAAATAAAGAGGCAATGCTCCGACTTACGTAAACTCAGGACCCGTTCTGCATATCAGGACGAACACTGAGAGCACTGCCCCGACCGGGCGTTGTGCTTGAGTATTCCGCCTCCGGGCGGAACATTTACGGAGGAATGAATTATGGCAGCACCTAAGGCAGCTAATCAGAAAGCAGAGCCCGCGGCACCCGTTGAGAAGAAGAAGGGTCCCGGAAAGAAGCCTGCAAAGACTGAGGGCGATGACTTCAACTACATCGTCCGTATGGCAAACAGCGATATCGACGGTCTCAAATACACCGTCATCGGACTCCAGAGCATCAAGGGAGTCGGAAAGAGGGTCGCAC
>CAMNNR010000110.1 GCA_946545675.1 uncultured Thermoplasmata archaeon
GCCCATGATGAGTCTCAGCGGTCTGTTCGGTGCTTCGGCGGTGGACCTTCGCAGCATCGCGGTGATCACCTTGGTACTGATACCCTGTGCGGTCCTCGCCATGATTGCGGGAATCAACAGGAGGAACCCCATGGCTTCGGTGTCATCTAAGGGCAGTCCTTTGGAATTCCTGCCTTTCCTGATGGTTTTCCCCGTGCTGGTACTTTCCCATATGCTCTTCGATGATTGGGCCTTATCCGTCTGCTTATCGGTTGTCGCCGCCAGCATCCTCGCTCTGGTCTCTGGACTAGGGAAGGACAGGGCGATGAAGTGCAGGACCAAGGCGGAAAGGGATCTGGGACACATCCTTCTCGAGATCGGCAATCGCCTGACCTCCGGGATACCTTTCGAGAACAGCGTCACGGAGTCATTGGAAGGCAAGAAGAGTCTGAAGGCGATGGCGGGGGCGTTCAGGAACGAGATGCAGATATGCAGGGGTGATGTGGAAGCTGCCATAGGCAACGTGTTCTCCTCCGTTTCGCAGGATATAGCCGATTCCCTGACCGAGATTTACCGCACCTCGGTAAGGAACCTCGTCGAGGCGGGAAGATTATCTATTTCCCTTGGCAGGCGCATTAACGACCGTTCATCGATCAGGAAATCGATACGCAACGAACTCAAGGGGATGTGCGACACGATGTACGGGACCGCGGCGGTATTCGCTCCGCTGGTCCTCGGATTGTCGGTCTCGATGCTGGAACCTTTGAAGCGCCTCTCGGAAGGAATCGACTCCGGGGCGACATCATTGGTCCTTTCGATTTACCTCTGCGAGCTGTGCAGCGTGATCGCACTGCTCCTGTCGTTCATCGAGGGAAGCATCAATTACCGCACCGTGGTAAGGAAAATGTCAGGGATGTGCATCGTCTCCCTGACGGTGTTCATGCTAGTCCTGAGGATCTCACTCTGACTGAGGTTCCTTGGCGAGTTCGTTGAGCGAATCAGCAAGGAATCTGATGCGGGAACGGTTGAGGTAGTAGAAGTGGCGGTCTTCGATGCGGTGGGTACAGATGAGTCCCGCATCCTTCATCTTGCGCACGGCGGCGTTGACCCTCTTCTCCTCCATTCCGAACGCTCCGTCGGTGAAGGGTGCCCCTATCTCTTCCTTGGACAATCCCCTTACCATTGTGAGGACATCGGGATCTGCAAGGGCCGCGATGATGTCGGCTTCGGGATCGCTGCTGATGCCCAACGGTCTGCGGTTCGTGAGGCAGATGTGCTTGGGGATTTTCTTTGGAGCTTCTTCCATGCATGGCTATGTACCTTCTTCGCTTTATACGATTGTAGCGAAATCCGCAATAAGACTATATATCCAACTTGTGACAAGGATTAGAGATTCTGTAAGGGGTTATGAACTGATTTCATACACGGTTTATAAGGGTGTACGACCCCTTTGTTTCTACTGGAGATAAGGTTATATAGAGATTTGTGAAAACAGCTGTTTTTTGCAAAAAATGGATTATTTTTACAAGGAACTTATGAAAATCCATCCAATTTCCCTCAATTTATACTGTTTTTAAACCCTATTCTAGATGGTTTCGATAATGGTTAAATATCCCGAAAACACGAAAAAATGTTCCAGTGGAAGCGTTGGTACAAAGCTTCATATCCGAATCCGTTAAAGGTTCATCATTCCTCTTAAAGTCTGCTTATAAACTTACGAAAAGTGTCGATATAGGTACGGAAACGCATGTCCGATAACGACCTATGGCCTGAGGTTTTCCACTGAACAAAAGGTAACCAAATCCTTTTTTATAGGTAGTATATTCAAGGAATAACAATCGGATTACTCCGTGCGTTGTTTTCGGTCACTAATTGAGCGAAGGTAGAATCATGAGCGCTAACATATCTGAACACGACAATGTCGTCAAAACCGGTACCACCACCCTTGGAATGAGGATCAAAGACGGAGTTGTTCTCGCAACTGACCAGAGGGCCACTATGGGCAACCTCATCGCCAACAGCAACGTCCAGAAAGTGTACCCCATCGCCGACAACCTCGGTATGACTATCTCTGGTCTCGTCGGAGATGCACAGCTCATGGTTAGGTACATGACCAGCCAGATCGCAATCTATGAGATGCAGAAGGGTGCCCCCATGTCCGTTCAGACAGCAGCCACCCTCATGGGATCCGTCATCCGTTCCGGTTTCTACCTCGGTCCCCTTCTCGGCGGCTACGACAAGACCGGCGGACACGTGTTCAGCGTCGACGGTGCGGGAGGAGTCATCGAGGACAGGTACTGCGCTTCCGGTTCCGGTTCCATCACTGCCTACGGTGCTCTCGAGACCCTCTACAAAGACGGAATGACCAAGAACGAGGCCATCGACGTCGCCATTTCCGCTCTCAACGCTTCAAGGCGCAGGGACAACTACTCCGGCGACGGAATGCTCATCCTCTACATCGGCCCGAACGGGTACGAGTGGATCCCCAACGACCTCATCAGGAAGAGGTGCGAGGAACTGGGATTCAAGTATCCCAACTGATCTTCACAATCATTTCCAAACCTTTTACCCAATTTTTTTACATTTTTCACGGGAAACCGATAAAATGAACCCAGACAGACTATTCGACAATCTGAGGGCACAGGTGCAGGGCCTTGTCCCCTCCAACATGGACGTCTCGAAGATCGAGTTCGAGGCATCGCTCGTAGTGATATACGTTCGGAACTACGACGAATTCTCCGCCAACGTGAACCTGCCCCGCACGATCGCACAGACCATCCGCAGGAGGGTGGATATCCGTCCCGACCCCACCATGCTGGAGGACAAGGATGAGGTCGAGAAGAAGATTCGTAAGCTGATCCCCGAATCCGCCAACATCACCGACATCAACTTCGAGGAGGCCACCGGTGAGGCGATCGTGGAGGCCATCAACCCCAACGAGGTCCTCGGAAAGGAGGGTGAACTCCTCGCCGCACTCAAGAAGGAGTCCGGATGGAACGTCAAGGTCATCCGTTCGCCCCCGATTCCCTCCAAGACCATCTCGGATGTCAGGGGATACCTCAGGCACGAGTCCGACGAGAGGATCAAGATGCTCAAGAACGTGGCCCGCAAGCTGGTCCGTCCCGTCGTGGAAGGGGAGCAGTGGGTCAGGGTCACCACCCTCGGAGGATTCAGGCAGGTCGGAAGGTCCGCTTCGCTGCTCACCACCAGGAACAGCAAGATCCTTATCGACTGCGGTCTGGACCCCGGTTCCGACGCAACCCCCTACTTCGCCGTTCCCGAGGCGAACCCCATCACGGATATCGACGCCGTCGTCATCACCCATGCACACCTTGACCACTGCGGAACCCTGCCCGCCCTGTTCAAGTACGGTTACGAGGGCCCTGTCTACTGCACCGCGCCCACCAGGGACCTGATGGCCCTCCTGCAGCTCGACAACATCAAGCTCGCCTTCGGAGAAGCCAAGAAGAACCTCTACACCGACAAGGACGTCAAGAAGGAGATCCTCCACACCATCCCCCTCAAATACAACGAGACCACCGACATCGCACCCGACGTCAGGCTCACCTTCCACAACGCAGGCCACATTCTGGGTTCGGCCATCGCGCACTTCCACATCGGTGAGGGACTCCACAACATCGCATTCACCGGGGACACGAAATTCGAGAAGACCTGGCTGTTCAACCCTGCGGTGAACAAGTTCCCCCGCTGCGAGACCCTGGTCATAGAGTCCACCTACGGAGGACACAACGACATGCAGCCTTCCAGGAAGGACGCTTCCGAGCAGCTCGGAGAGTTCATCAAGGAAGCCACCTCCCACGGCGGAAAACTCCTCATCCCCGTCTTCGCGGTCGGACGTTCCCAGGAGGTCATGCTCGTCATAGAGGAGCTCATCCGCAACGAGACCATCCCTGACCTCCCTGTCTATCTCGACGGAATGATCTGGGAGGCGACCGCTGTCCACACAGCATACCCGGAGTACCTCAACAGCACCCTGAGGACCGAGATATTCCAGAAGAACAACAACCCCTTCCTCTCCAGCGTCTTCCACCGCGTGGAGACCGCTGCGATGAGGGAGGAGATCTGCCACTCGCCCAAGCCCTGCATCGTGCTCGCCACCGGCGGTATGATGTCCGGAGGACCTGTCCTGGAGTACTTCCGCGC